>JAJFTX010000039.1 GCA_021372715.1 Methanobacterium sp.
ATCTGAAAAAGAATTCTTTTTAAGTACTTTATTGAGGGTAAACACTTGTTCGATATAGGGATTATACGCTGCCAGATAACCACCTACTTTAAGAGAACTAAAAGCATGTTCCACCACAGCCCAGGGTTCAGGAAGGTCTAAAAAAATCATATCTATCCGGGACTCATCAATTCCCAGCTTGATATCTTTATTCTTCACATTCACATTTTCCAGCCCAAAATTGGAGATATTCTTCAGAGCAATTTCAGTGAAATCTTCTCTTATTTCATAGGAGAATACTTCACCGGTAGGTCCTACTATATTAGCGAAGTATAAAGCTGTTGCACCTGAACCAGTACCAGCCTCCACCACTTTATAACCGGAGCCTAAACCAGTATAAGCGGTGATTAATCCAATATCTTTAGGTAAAATTATGGAACATTTCCTCTCCATTAAATCAATATAATCATTTATACTGGGCTTAATAATGGTGAATTTATGTCCCATGTGGGTTTCCAGCACATCACCGTCACTACTGTTTTCTATAGTCTCTTTTTTTATGTAACCCCAGTTGGTGTGCAAATCACCTTCACTAACCACAAATTTTTTCCCTTTTTCATCTATTAAGATTCTCATCATGATGCTTCCTTAAGATTTTTAATTTTCTTATGTTTTTGATTCTTCGCTATTTACAATTCTTAGTTTCCTTATTTTTCAGATAAAAGTGCATCTAATAATTTAGTCAATATTTAAAATCCTTAATTTACTTTATCTTCATTAAAATAGTCATCTGATAATTTTAATTCTTTATCTGGAGCGGCTTTTCCATTAATAACACCATATTTGAATCCAGAGTCAATAACTTCTCTAATTTTGCGAGCAATGATTTTCCCAATACCCTCTACTTCTGTAAGGTCCTGCTCTGATGCATTAATCACACCTTTCACCGATTTAAATTTCTCTAATAGCTTACGAGCGGTTACAGGCCCTACGTTGGGAAGGGATTCTATGATGAATATTTGATGCTCTTGTAAGCTTAGTGGTTTTCTTTCAGTCCGTAGAGG
The DNA here is from genome assembly GCA_021372715.1 of Methanobacterium sp. GTDB lineage: Archaea > Methanobacteriota > Methanobacteria > Methanobacteriales > Methanobacteriaceae > Methanobacterium_A. Next base: position 1,044 of record JAJFTX010000039.1, read on the forward strand.
TATTTCTTTACTAGTTTTTTCCTGTTCACGGATAACTAACCGATATATCATTGCTGCAGTGTCTTCTGGGGACAGCGTTGGGATTATGGGTATTCCAAAATCCACGGCAAGGCTGGCTAAAGCTCCCCTCACAGCGTTAGGATGTAAACCACCACCATATAGGTTCTCTCCCTCTACTATCAAGAGTGGTTTATTGAAATTTTCCACCAGTTCCCGGGCCTGTTTATATAATCTTTTATCTATGATGGATCCTGCAAAATCCTGCACACTTTTTCGCTCCACAGCCAATTCTGATGATATCTGATAATCGGCTACGGATAGTGTGGCTGTTTTAATTTCCACTCCTAAATTACTTAACTCTCGAACTACTCCTGATTTGGATTCTCGATGATCAACATAGACCATTGGTTGATTCTCTTTTTTATCCTGGATTTTTGGCTGCGGTTTTATTTGTTTCAATAAGGGTTCAATTTGATAATATCCCTTTGATAACTGATTTTTCATCTTCTTTTCTTTACGTATACTGGAGTAATAATAAGATTCATCACGTGTGTTTTTGGTTATAAGAACTATCATTTGTCCTTTTGTTTTTCTACCCGTTCTACCCCTTCTTTGGATCATCCGTATTTCCGATGGTACTGGTTCATAGAGAATAACCAGGTCCACTGAGGGAATATCAATTCCTTCTTCTGCAACACTGGTGGATATTAAAACCTGATATTCTCCTTTACGGAAGTTTTTAATAATCTTCTTCTGCTCTTTCTGAGTAAGCCCCTTTTCCTTATCCCTAGCAGCCTGTCCGAAGAATTTCACAGATTTTATATTATTCTCCTTACATTTTCGATGTATATCATTAACGGTGTCTCTATACTGGCTGAAAACTATAATTTGCTGATTTTTTTCTAATTCTTTTTTCAGAATTTTGATCAATTTTTTCATCTTAGGATGTTCTACTTTATCCTTCTGGGCTTTCTGGGTTAGTTGCACGGCCCGGTTAAAATCAGCATTCTTGAAAAGACCTTGGGAAGCCTTCGTCTTTTTTTTCCTAAGTTTAGTGAAATAATTATAGAGATTATTAATCCCCTGAGTTTCCAAAAGCTCCAAAGCATGTTGTAAACTGAAAACAGCGGTTAACATTGATATGGCCATTAAACAATCTTTGGGTGGCTGAGTGTTACGTGAAATTCGCTTTTGAACCCTTCCACGGGCCTGAAGTATGTCGCTTTTTGAAACATGTGAAATGGAACGTATTATACCCAAGTTTTTTAACCCTTTCAACCTATTTTTCAAAACAGTTTCCAGATGTTTTTTTATGTTTAGCTGCTGTTTTCCCAATTCAACCTTTACCCATTTAATTTTTATAGGTTTGAAATAGGGTTTTACATCCACATCCTCTTCAGTTTTAACTATAACTTTATTTATGAACAGATTTTCACACACAGCAGAGATTTTCTCTTCTTCCCCACCAGGGGAAGCAGTTAAACCTAATATGAGGGGATTTTTTGTCTCAGACATATAACGAGAGGCTAAAAACACGTAAGCATAGTTTCCTATCCCCCGATGGCACTCATCAAAAACCATTAGGGAAACATCTTTTAGATCGTATCGTCCTGTAATTATATCCGATTCAATGGTCTGGGGAGTGGCAGAGATTATCTGACTCTTTTCCCATAGTTTTATCCTCTTATCTGGTGGTAATGATCCGGTGAGAACGTTCACTGGTACTTTTAGGAATTTTCTAAGACTTTCTTCATGCTGAACTGCTAGGGGCTTGCTGGGAGCTAACATCAGAATTTTAGAAGATGGATTTTTTTTAAGCCTTTCAGCAGATACAAGGGCCGCTACGATGGTTTTTCCCAGGGCTGTGGGAGCTACAATCATAGCGTTACCTTTCTTCAATACTTCAGCAGCTAGAACTTGCTGATAAAGCCGTGATTCAATCATCTCTGGATTTATCAGGGGATGTTGTATCCAATTAGTAGAACTTTTTGAACTTGGTGCTTCGTTTTTATGATTCATTTTCCAATCCAGTCATAACATTCATTTAATATTCCGATCTATCTAAACAAAATCAATTAATGTTTAATATTTAAATTTATATGAAAATTTCTATTTATCCTTTATTTCTTCTATTCATATTAATAAAATTCTTAAATTCTAGAGAAAAAGGATTGATCATAACACTTTCAATTCAGTGTCAAAATTTGTTGTTTGAATTTATGCTTATTGTAAAAAAGAAGATTTATTTTGTTTTAAATAATAGAAATACTATTTTCTTTTAATTAACTTTTCCAAGTCCCCATATACCACGTCTAAACCACACATACTAGGAATATAATTCGCTGCTTTAGCAGAATCAACTCCAATCACCTGGAAACCTAAATCTTCTATGGGTGCGACTACCATACAAGTATCACAGACCACTTTTCCACCAGCATTTTCTATTATTCTAGTATAACCCATACGATCTGCAGCTGCTTTAACCGATATGGATGTGCATACCCATAAGGGAATGTTTAGTTTATGACCATTGAGTAGCTCAGTTATGGATTTGATCTCTTCTAAAGAGGCATGGGGGCAGCCTAGGCAGATTAAATCTGGTTTATTGGCTGTGGTGGATAGAATATCTTTGTTTTTATTAATTGTTTGGCGATCTACGGTAATTGTTTCAATATCATTTTTATCTAAGTCATTAAAGGCATCTTTATATTCTGGTGTGGTTTTTTCCACATGGAATAATGCAACAGCACCAGATGAGGCTAAAGCAGCCCCTAAACTTTTTAAATCATTAACTGTTGGAATACTTTGGAGTCTGAAGTAGGGTACTCCGCTTCCCACAATTTTCCCAACGAAATAACCTAGAGCACCGTAATCTGAGCCATTAAGACTGGTTTCTAATTCTATCAGATAATTTGCTCTCCTATCTTCATCCAGATGATAACCATATTCCGCGGTTTTCCCGCAGATGGCTGCTGCTAGAGCGCCCGGGCCGCCCTCTCTATTGGTCCTGGCTCCCAAGACGGAATTAGCATAACAAACAGCGGATGATTCTGACCAGGCTATATGGCTACCTACTGTGGGTACATTACCCACTAGGTAGGGTGTGCAGGTGCAGGTTGTACTGATTCCCATTTGTTGATAGGCATCAATAATACGTTGCTGTTTCTGGGCGAAATCTTCTGGAAAAGCCATTTCTTGCCACTGATCCAGATCTATACCGGCAGGATTAAGGGTTGATGGAACTTTAACTTTTACACCTGTTGCTGCGAATTCTTCCAGATATTCCAGACCAGCATCTCCTATAGTTTTATATGAAACTCCGGATATCTGAGCTGAAGAGATGTTCACCATTCGTTTAGCTCCGTAAATATCACCCAGAGCTACCAGGATCTCCATTGATTTCTTTACTACCGATCCTTCTTCTCCATCATACATTGCTTCTTCTTCTGGAGTTAAATACATAGATTTCACCATAAAAAAATAATATTCAGCTTCCTAATTGACTTTTTACTATATCATCAACTAGGTTAAGGAAATTATCCTGATTATTTCGGGGTACAACAGCACCTGCAGCAACTGTATGGCCACCTCCAGCCCCACCATAACTATTCGATGCTTGTTCCAGTGCTTTGCCTAAATTAACGCCTTTTTCAGTTATTTTTAATGTGGTACGTCCGGATACCTTTATCAAAGGATCCATACGAGAAAGGGCTAAAACTGGTTTTTCTGGATTTAATAGACCAATATCAAGACCTATATTGGCTAATGTCCCCATAAAGCTTTTAATATCTTTATCTTCTGTGTAGATGTATTGTATATGATCCATTTCCCTGGAACCTTCCCTCTTTATCCATCCGATCCCTTTAATAATGACTTCATGGTATTTTTTAAGAAGTTCCATTCCCTCTTTTAATGATTCGTCTTCATCACCCAGACATATGCTAAGGCCAACACCGTATTTTTTATTCTTACCACAAGCATCGATGATCTGTGAATAATCATCAATATTCTTTAAAGGTGGCTTTTGACTAGTGATCATATAATTTTTACCGAAGATTTCTGGATTGATTTTCATTAGTGCTTCTTTGAGAAGATCTTTCTCTTCATTATTTAAGTCTGGGAATTTAATCTCAGAGGATAAACCTATTTTTTCCAGGAAACTGCGGGATCCATCGAAATCTCCAGAGATACCAGGAAGCGGCGGAAGGTAGGTGTAGGAAAGGGCTTTAAAAAGGGGTTCTTCATTTATAAAGGAGATTTTCAATCCTTCTTTTAATTCTAATACTCCTTTTTTTATTCCTTCCTGTAATATGGTCTGATTTACACCAGTAATTTGTCCATTTCCTTGCATGTCTCCAAAGGCACCAACTATTGCCAGTCCTGCTAATTCGAAATGATTCATCAAACGGGCGACAAGATAAGTGACTCCAGAACCGCTCACGTCTCTGGTTCCGTCCAGTCCAAATAGATGGGGGTTTAAATGAACCACACTATCCTGTTGGTCGGTAGAATCAATTGTCTGATGATGATCAGCGATGATGGCATCTCCTTTCAACTGACCAATTCTCTGAGTCCATGCACTGCCCATGTCACAGAAAAAGAATATTTCATATTTCTCATGGGCTATTTTATCTAGAACCTCAGATTTAAGTCGGGGAACGATAGTAACATGAAATTTACCCTTTTCCCGGGCGATGGCGTTGCAGATAACTCCTGCAGCCGAAATTCCATCAGCATCATTATGGGAGATTATTCTCACCACATGATCTTGATCTAAATGTTTTTTCAACATATTATAGGCTTCTTCAGCTCTATTTAACAGGGAGTGTTGTTGATATGCATCATTTTTGCTTGATTTTGACATATAAATTTCCTATTAAAGTATTACTATTGGGTTTATAAAAATTTGAATATTTCAACATTATTTGTTGTTGGAATTTTCTTATTAATCTTCTGGTTTCTTTGAACTTTTAATCGTTTTTATTACATTCGTTCACTTGCACTGTTTGAGGGGGGGATGGTTGGTGCTTTACTGATAGTAACTTTAAAATAACCATGATTTTTAAGGGACTGGGCATTTTAAACCCCATATATTTTAAATAAGTGAAATAAAGGTCTTATTTGGAATTAATAGAGATATTAATCTTTTATAACAAATATGGTATACGAACAGTTTAAAAGTAAGATAGAATACTTATGTAATCTTTTCAATGTTTGATTTACATCTTTATACCATTTAAAGATAATCTTCAGGTGGAAAGTCAGGACCCTTATCCCTTAGTGAAACTCCTCAAATTTTCCATAATCTAGATTTTTATGGTCATTTTTGACGGTTTTACCTTTAAGATACTAAAATATTCTCTAAAATCCTCTAGTAAAAGTATATACTCTTATTTGGTTGTCTATTAATTCTTTTCATTTATAAAAATTCAAACACCCTCTTTGTACATTCATGTCTAATGGTTGATATTTATATATGGTTAACTATATATAACAAAATCATGACTACTACTTATGAAGATCACATAGAAAAATCCAAAACAATTGGAACAAAATTAACCCATAATGAATTT
>JAJFTX010000071.1 GCA_021372715.1 Methanobacterium sp.
AATATCAGAAAATTTCACCAGGCACAGATACCACCAGAATGGGTGTGTAATGTAGAAGAAGGTGTTTCTGCAGGTCAAATTATAAGACCCCTGGAAATAGTCGGCTGTTATATACCAGGAGGCCGTGCAGTTTACTTATCAACCATTCTAATGACCATTATACCGGCTAAAATTGCAGGAGTATCCAGGATTATATGTTGCACCCCACCAGATAGCAAGGGGGAAATTAATCATGAGATATTGGCTGCAGCAAGCATAGCCGGGGCTGATGAAATATACACCGTAGGAGGTGCACAGGCCATAGCTGCCATGGCCTACGGAACCGAAACCATGCCAAAAGTGGATAAAATCGTGGGTCCTGGTAATGTTTTTGTAACTACAGCCAAGAAACTGGTATACGGTGATGTGGATATTGACTTTCCAGCAGGACCATCAGAAGTGCTTATAATAGCAGATAAAACAGCTAATGCAGAATACATAGCCATAGATATGATGGCACAGGCCGAACACGATCCTGATGCAGCATCTGTGTTAGTTACTAATTCAAAGAAAATAGCAGAAGACGTTAATAAAATAATAGAACTAGAGATCAAATCTGCTCCCAGAAACAAAATTATTTCCCAATCATTAAATAAGTACGGCCAGATAATTATAGTAAACACCATGGAGGAAGCCATTGAATTTTCAAACCAATATGCTCCGGAACACTTGATAATTATGACCGATGAACCAGAAAAGGTGTTGAAAAACATCAACCATGCCGGATCCATATTTCTAGGTGATTTAACCCCGGTGGCTGTAGGAGATTATGGTTCAGGAACCAATCATGTTCTACCCACATCAGGATGCGCTCGTTTCCAAGCAGGTCTCTCTACTGAATCATTCCTTAAAAAGCCAACCGTACAGCGCCTTACTGAAGAAGGCTTAAAGAACCTGGAAAAAATGGTGGTTACCCTGGCAGAACACGAAGGACTATACTCACACGCAGAATCAGTGAAAAAACGATTAGAAAATATTAAATAATATTATTTAATCAAATAAAAGAGAACTAAAAAAATGATAATAATAGAGTTTTGATATACTATTAAAAAATTAATTCATACCAACAAAAAATATCATTACCTAAATAATATTATTTCTGAAATCAAAAAATGAATATTATTCTAAATAAATTTTAAAATAACTAAATTTTCAAATATTTAGAAATTTAGAGGTGTATCAGATTGACAGGACGCATAATAAAATGTAAGAGAACTCATTATTCAAAAGAGATAAACCAAGAGCTTAATGGAGAAGAAGTGACCATAATGGGTTGGATTCATGAAATCAGAGATCTGGGAGGAATCATCTTCGTCCTATTAAGAGATAGAGATGGTATATTACAGATAACCGCCCCCAGTAAAAAGGTAACCCCAGAATTATTTAAACAGATTCAACAGCTAAAAAAAGAATCCGTAATAACAGTTATCGGTACAGTTAAGGGGTCTCCCAAAGCTCCAGGAGGTGTAGAAATCATTCCACAGAATATTGAATTGTTGAATGAATCAAAACTACCCCTACCACTAGACACCACCGAGAAAGTAAGGGCTGAAATCGACACAAGACTTGATTCACGATTCTTAGATCTTAGAAAACACAGTATAAGCTCCATATTTAAAATAAAAAGTAGAATGTTACATTCAGTACGTTTATTTTTAGAAGAAAATGGATTCATAGAAATTAACACCCCTAAACTAGTAGCTTCAGCAACTGAGGGGGGAACTGAACTTTTCCCCATAACTTACTTTGAAAGGGAAGCTTTCCTTGGACAAAGCCCTCAACTTTACAAGCAGATGATGATGGCCTCTGGCTTTGATCAAGTCTATGAAATAGCACCTATCTTCAGAGCAGAAGAACATGACACACTTAGACACTTAAATGAAGCCATATCCATAGATATGGAAGCTGCGTTCTGTGACCATGAAGATGTGATGATCACTCTGGAACAACTGGTTGTAACTGCTATTAAAGATGTGAAGGATCACTGCCAGAGTGAACTTGAAACTCTGGAAATAGATCTAAAAGTTCCAAAAACCCCCTTTAAACGTGTTGACTATGATGATATGATCGATATGGTAAATAGCCAGGGAGTACCATTACGTCATGGTGAAGATCTATCTCGTGCTGCTGAAAAAGCCATGGGCGAGTTAATTAATGACTATTACTTTATCACCGGATGGCCTACTGATATTAAACCATTTTATGTTATGCCCAGCCCGGAAGATCCACAGAAAAGCTGTGCCTTCGATTTAATGCATGCTGATCTGGAAATATCTTCAGGTGCTATGCGGGTGCATAAACATGATCTGCTAATGGAAAGGATAAAAAAACAGGGACTAAATCCAGATTCTTTCAACAGGTATCTGGCTGCATTTGAATATGGTATGCCTCCGCATTCTGGTTGGGGATTAGGTGCAGAAAGGTTCACCATGTGCCTAACAGGTGCTAGTAATATCCGGGAAACCGTTCTATTCCCCAGGGATAGGAGAAGGTTAACTCCTTAAATGGATAGAAAAAGGTAAACTCCTCGTAGAAAAAGGTTAAATCCTTAAAATTTAGCCTTTACATACTCTTCAATAGCCCTGGAACCGAAGTAGAATATAACAATAGCCCCTACAATCCAGGTAAAATTAGTTATTATGGTTTTGATAGGTTCCTCAGCAGGTATACTAATGGCACCAAAGGTTAAAAGGGGCACTAATGCCAGGTAAATTATAACAAAAGAACCGATTAGTGCTTTTCTAACTTCTCCTGTGTCAAATGGAGATGTACCAGACATGTAATTAGCAATTAAAAGTATACCGAAGAATGTGATCATCCCTATTGAAATGAATAACCATTGGAATGGAATATTAAGAATGGATACCAGAAGAGGTATGATAATTAGATCGAGGGTTGCTAGGACTGATATCATTTTAAGAGAATTGGACCATTTTTTACCCCGAAAGTTATAAACCTGTTTTCTATAGTTATCCCTCTCTTTTATAGCTTTAATCCTATCCTTATCAAGCCATTCAACCTTTTTTTCCAATTCCTCATTACTAATCTGTAATCTTTGAATTTTTTCCTGATCTAACTTTTTAATCTCATCTTCTAATTCGTCTTTTTCACTATAAAGCCGACTTAAATCCTCTTTATAATCTGTTTTCGCTTTCTCTGGCATAACAACACCCCCTTCAGCTTTGAGTATTAATTAAAGGAATAATTTATCACTATATTATTGTATTTATTAGTTATTAAAGTTATCAATAATCATTGAAAAAAAGATTTAAACATTCTTGTGATAATAAAATGGGATTTGAAAAATTAATACTTAACCAATAATCTAATCAGCATTAAGATCGTATGTAAAGATGATTTTATATTAATTTTAATGTCGAATGATGTAAATATGACTATTTAAGTTGAATATTCAAATGGATTATTTTGCTAAAATAAAAGTTTCCTAATAAGAGATAAAAGATAAATTACAAAATAAGAAAGGATTAGTTTTTTATATCAGCTAAGTTAAAACTTTACATTATAATAGAGTAGTAATTATCCAAGGATTAATGAGAATCTACTCATGGTAATAAAACAGAGGAGGGTGTCTCTATGATAGGTAAAAAAATTAGAATTGAAAGAATATTGAACAGAAAAACCGGTCGATGCGTCATAGTACCCATGGATCATGGTGTTTCAATGGGTCCTATTAGTGGAATTATTGACATGGCCGAAACCATAGACGAAGTGGCTAGTGGAGGAGCTAACGCAGTTATTGTGCATAAAGGGATAGTTGGAAGCGGACACAGAGGCTATGGAAGAGATATAGGATTAATTATACACTTATCAGCTAGCACCTCCCTGGGGCCTGATCCAGATAATAAGGTGCTGGTAACTTCTGTGGAAAAAGCACTGCAAATGGGAGCTGATGCCGTTTCCGTTCATGTGAATGTGGGTTCTAAAAAGGAACCAGAAATGCTTAATATATTAGGAAACACTGCAGAAATATGTGATGATTGGGGAATGCCCCTAATTGCCATGATGTACCCCCGTGGAGAGAAGATCACAGACGAACATCATGCTGATGTAGTTAAAATTGCTTCCCGCGCTGGAGCAGAATTAGGTGCAGATATCATTAAAACCAACTACACCGGAGATCCAGATACTTTTAAAGAAGTAGTGGACGGATGTCCTGTTCCACTGGTCATAGCAGGAGGACCTCGTGTCGAAACAGACCGCGAACTTTTAGAAATGGTGAAAAACTCAGTGGATATGGGTGGAGCTGGTGTAGCAATAGGAAGGAATGTCTTCCAGGCAGAATCACCTAGAAAAACAACCAAAGCCATAGCTGAAATCGTTCATAATGACATGGAAGTAGATGAAGCATTGAAAATAATCACTGGATAAACCAATTAATATTATAAGCCATTAATTAGATAAGAAGGGTAAAATAATGAAATTCGCATGGATCATGGCGGAAGGAATGGAATGGGATAAGAAAAAAGGATTCATCACCACCGCCCTGGAGTCAGGAATAGATCATGTAGTTGATTTTACAGACGTAGATAATATTAAAAAACTGGGTAATATAACCCTAATTTCAGACATGGAGGGTTCTGATATTGTTTTAGTTGGTAGGAATGGTGAAGGAGATAGTACCTTATCTTTAATGGAAAATTTAATAGAATCAAAAGACCTATCGGCTGTTAGGCGGCTTAAGAGGAAAGGAAAAAAAGTAGCTGCCTATGTGGAGATTAGCAGTAAAAATCATGAAAAATTAGCCTCTCTGCTGGGAAAAGAAGCGGATTATTTAATTCTGCTGGGAAAAGATTGGAAAGTAATTCCATTGGAGAATATAATTGCTGAACTGCAAAAAGAAGATGTTAAACTAATAGCGGCAGTCTCAGATTATGAAGAAGCTAAATTGGCATTAGAAACACTCGAATATGGTACTGACGGTGTTCTTCTATGTCCCACCGATCTATCACAGATCAAAAAGGTTGCAGAACTGGTTGAGAAAATAGAATCAGAAAATTACCAGTTAAAAGCAGCCACCGTAACCCGGGTAGAACAGGTTGGTTCTGGAGATCGAGTATGCGTAGATACCTGCTCCATGATGAGTATAGGGGAAGGTATGCTCATTGGATCTTATTCTAAAGGATTATTCCTGGTGCATAGCGAATCCACAGAAAGTGAATATGTTGCATCCAGACCCTTCCGGGTTAATGCCGGCCCAGTACATGCTTACATCATGACCCCCAATAATAAAACCAAATATCTCTCGGAAATAGAAACTGGAGACGAAGTTTTAACCGTGGATAAAGATGGGAAATCAAAATCGGCTATTGTCGGACGGGTTAAAATAGAAAAAAGACCATTGATGCTTGTAGAAGCTGAATATGAGGGTATAACCCTGAAAACCCTCCTTCAGAATGCTGAAACTATTAAACTGGTTAAAGAAGATGGAACACCTACCTCAGTGGCTGAGATCAAAGTAGGTGATAAAATCATGGTTTACCTTGATCCTGACGCTAGACATTTTGGAATGGCCATTGAAGAAAGTATCATTGAAAAATAAGATTAACATCACCAAATTATTAGTTAATCATGGCTATAACTTCTATAAATGATCTATAACCAAAAAATTGATTTTTTTTAATTTTTTCATCTTAAAACAAACCGATGTGTGCTAGATGGATCAATATGAAGTGGAAATAATCAGTCCCCAAAATAAAGATAAAATCTTCCCAGAAATCGTTGAATTGGTGAAATATGAAAGAAAAGCCAATATTCATGGAGCATGTGTTAAACTTTTAACCGACAATCAAAACTTCAAGGAAGAGTGGGAAGATAATTTTAAATTCATGAACGAGGATATCAGACCGCATTGTAAAATTTTCGCAGTTTATGATGGTGGGAAGTTACAGGTAATGTATGAGCCCACATCCAAGACCTGTATTATAAAAAATTGTGATTATTATGGTTGGATTAAAAGCATTGCCCTGGCCGCTATTTCCGATTTTTTCGAAGAATATCATTCAGTCCATAGAAGATATTCTGTGCACGGATCAGCAGTGGATTATTCCGGTCATTGTATAACCATAATCGGACCCCCCGGCACAGGCAAGAGCACCTTAACCTATGGACTCCTGCAGGAGGATGATTTCAATTATATATCAGACGACTGGTTTTTCATTCGCCTGTTTAAAAATGATGTGGTTGTCTTCTCTTCAGAAAAGAATTCATACATAAGGGATGATATAGCTAATGTCTGGAAAAATTTCTCAAAAGAACTAAATGAGGTAAAACTTGATTCTCATGGTCGGGGAATCGCTGATGTGAAAACTTTGTTTAGAGAAAGGGTTAGGGAAAGTTCTGTCATTAAAACCGTGGTTTTATTAGAAAGAGATATAAATAATCCCCCATTTAGACTAGTTAATCCTGAAGAAGCGTTAAGTTTTATGGTGGAAAAAGATTTCTGCAATCCTCATCAGCTTATTAGAAATAAGAGAAAATTTAAACTTAGAAAAAGATTCTTCCAGGAATTATTTTCTAAATCCGAAGTTTACATCCTTAATACTATAGAAAAACCTGCTGAAAGTCTACAACGTATAGCTAAATTAGCTAAAAGGTGAAAAAATGAGAGCATTTCTAGCGGTAGATTTAGATGAATCTTTACGAGATAAAGTTCTAGAAGTACAGGAAAACCTTAAAAGTGCAAATGCACGGGTTAAATATGTGGAAAAAGAAAACCTACATTTTACCTGTAAATTCTTCGGTGAAATAAGCACTAATAAGGCTAATAAACTAATAAAAATAATCACAGAAAAGATTATTAATCATAATCAGTTTATGATAAACATAAAAGGAACCGGTGTTTTCCCCCATTTAGGTTACATAAGAGTAATATGGTTAGGTTTAGAACAATCCGAAGAATTTTCCCAGCTACTCCGGGATTTGGATGGTGAATTTATCAAATTAGGCTTCAAAAAAGAAAGAAGCTATATCCCTCATCTTACCATTGGTAGAGTTAAGGGTGCTCAAAATAAGGAAGCTTTAGTATCTTTAATAAAAGAACTGGAAGATTTCGAAATTGGTAACATGAAAGTAAACAGGATCTCACTAAAAAAGAGCGAATTAACTCCTGAAGGACCAATTTACACCACAATCAAAGAATTTGAACTTGAATAACCACTTCTATAAAATAATTTAGATTATTAATTTATCCATACATTCCGATAATATAATTAAAACCAATTAATTTTGAATAGAGAAAAGTTTCAGGTGTATTGAATCAAATGGACTACCAAAAAATTATAAAAAAGATCAGGCCCAGTGAAAGTGAAGAAAAGGAAATTCAATCATTATCCACTCATCTGATTAAAATAATAAATGAAAACGCCCATGAAAATTGTATTAATGCTCAGGCCGTTTTAGTAGGCTCTGTGGGAAAAGGAACCTGGATATCTGGAAAGGCAGATATAGATATATTTATAAAATTCACTACAGATACCTCGGCAGATGATCTCAAAGAAAAAGGACTATACCTGGGTAAAAAATGTATTGAAATGGTGGATGGCGAATATGAATTACGCTACGCTTCTCATCCTTATATCACAGGACTAATAGAAAATTACACCGTGGATTTCGTACCCTGTTACGATATTCAAAATATAAAAGAGATGAAATCAGCTGTAGACCGTACTATTGCCCATACAGAGTACGTAATAAAAACTTTGAAAACTGAACAAAAAGATGAGGTATTATTGCTCAAATCCTTCATGAAATCCATTGATACTTATGGATCAGAGTTCAAGGTAGGTGGTTTCGCCGGATATCTGTGCGAGCTCTTGATTATAAATTATGGTTCTTTTCTGGAAGTACTGAAAAGCTCATCAGTAGAATGGAAACCTGGTTATCAGATAGATCTAGCAAAACATGGAACCGCATCCCATTATAGCGAGCCTCTGGTGGTGGTTGATCCTGTAGATAAAAACAGGAATGTAGCAGCAGCTTTAACACTACAGAAAATGTCAGAATTCGTTAACGCATCCAGAAACTTCCTTAATAAACCCTCCCCATCATACTTCATACAGAAAGAACCCAATGTAGATTTAAAAGATATTAAAGAAGAATTTATAAAAAGAAGCACCAAATGTATACTTTTAGCTTTCAAAGCCCCCAATATACCTGCAGATGCATTATATCCCCAAATTAAAAAGACAGAAAAATCTATAGTGCAACTAGTGGAGAGAAATGGTTTTAAAACCTTCGGCAGCGACTCCTGGACCGATGAGAAGAATAAAATTCTTATCTTATTGGAATTTGACACATGGAAACTGCCTCAAATAAAAAAACACTACGGACCACCAGTATGGTCTCGAAACCATGAAAATAAGTTTCTAAAAAAATACACTAAAAAAGCATGGCTTGAAGAAGATCGGTGGGTGGCTCTAGTAAAAAGAGAACACACCAACGTAGAAAATCTGCTTGAAATAGTGTTATCACAGGATAAAACAGGTTTCATTAAATTCGGTAAGCATATTAAGAGTAATTTATTGGATGAATATGAATTATATGATTTAATTAAATTTTTAGATTCACAAAAAATAGATAATAACCTATTAAAATTCTTATTCCTCTATCTCCATAAAAATTGGAAATTATGGAGATGAAGATTAAAATTTATATCAAAGGCTTCAGTGTATTATAGTTTTTATCTTAAATTCTAGTTTAGAAAATTATCTACCAATAAAAAAAAACACAACTTTAAAAATTAATTGCTGAAGATAAAATAATAGATTAATTCTACACGATTGTGATCATAAAAAAAATTCTAAAATACGATTTTTATATAGAAGGTGGTTAGAATTAAATATAAATGGATATCATCATTTCTAATATCATATATTCTGATATTAAGTTTAAATTCTGGTTTTGTAGCTGCTGCAGATAATTCCATGAACACACAGCCTATTAACACAGCAAATACATGGAACGCGACTCTGGTTGGGAATGGTTTTACCCTGGGATATTTTATAAACCCCAAGGTCACACCAATATCAGAAATTGATTTTAACACCTTAAAAAAGGTTGGAATCACAGATATATATGTTTTAGTTTCAGATGATAATTATTTATCAGTATTATCCGAAGCCAAATCAAAAGCAGATGCTGTGGGAATAAGAACGAATGCCTGGGTATTTCCAGGGTTCAGTTACGCCTCACAAGTCGCAAATATGAAAATAGGAGTTCTCTTAGATGTGGAAACCTATGATATGCCCTCATACATTCCGCAAATTCAAGCAATGAGGTTGGCCACCCAAGGAGTAACGTTCTCGGTTTGCATCAAACCGGAAGGATGGGATGATGAACAGTACCTCTACCTATTAGCGCCATTATGCGACCATATAGTTCCCATGCTTTATATAGGCGATTATCAACAGGATGTATCAGGATTAACCAGTTGGGTTAAAATCTACAGTATTTATAACACTATCTATCCTGGAAAGATCATAGCAGGACTTGAAACCTACGAATCAGACCAGAATATAACTCCTAAAAGAGAAAATACCATACTAGCAGAAATTAAAGCTGTACAACCCTACACAGGCGGAGTAATCCTCTTCAGGTATGGATTATCCAACTTCAATGGTTTAAACCAATGATCTATTAAAACTTCAACGGGTTTATTAGACAAATGAGCATCAAAACTTCAACGTTTATTAGACAAATGATCTCAATCCTAGACTATTTACTCTTCCTTTCAAAAACAAACTTGGGAACTGCATCTTGGAATGGATCGAACTTTCCAATATCTTTTACTTCCATACATTTCATGCTCACCATGGAATGCAGAGATGATGGCAGTCTGAGTATTCTTTTAAGATCAATGGAAACTTTAGCATCCACCAATCCCATATTCAGAGATGCTATACTCTTTATAAGTCTCTGATATCGTTGGGGACCTATTTTACCTTTGAAAATACCCCATTTATCCTCCCTAAGAATATCTTGATTTTTAATGGCATCTTTAAGAAGTTTTTTATTTATATCATCTATTTGTATATGGTCTTTGAGGTGTAAAATAGCATATTTAGTTCTTTGAGTGAAGACCTTTGGATATCCAAAGGGAATGGTGAAATGTTCTAATTTATAGGTCATCCCATCCTGGGCATATTCATTTTTGGGAACTTCTGCTCCAATGATGTACTGTACTATCTGTCCCCGCACATCACTGTCCAATTCCATAACTTCTTCATCGAATACTCTTAGATGATATCCACGGCCGGAATAAATTACATGCATATCTTTAAGGCCCATATCCCCCTTCAGGGTGTCCATTAAACTGCATACTATCTCTCGGGCCTGGTTTAAACAAATTTCACATACTCCAGCACAACCACATTCCCGTATGGGTATGTCTTTAGCATCAACATCAAATACAAGTTCCGATTTTATCCATCCATCTCTCCTACGGGGTTTTTTATAAAAAGCCACAGAGGAGTAAGCAGCGAAGGGTGCACGATACCTTAAAAACTTCCTCAGTAGATCCATGGATCTGAACACACGATACCTATCATTAGGTCCTCTGCCCATATGATCAAAGCCAAATTCCCTTTGTATTATTGAATTACTTATAAAATCAGGGATGTCCTTTACATTCCATTCTTCTCTATAATATCTGCGCCGTTCTTCTGGTGAGGCTGGTTGCAAGAATCTTTCTTTTTCTTCCATAAAAAATACCGTTTATATTCTCTTAGTCAATATTAATCAGTTTTGGAATTTTTTGAATATTTTATATCATTTAATCTTCGAATATAATAGGAAAGAGGATTGCCTATCTTCTTACAGATTTCATCAGGTTTACATAAACTGGGAAGGTGTAGTTTAACCTTTTCACAACCCATAGGCGTGTACCATGTTGTTTCTCCTTCATGTTTGAGTTCTATTTCACTATGCATGCCGAATCCCATTTTGGCGTTGATATTAACCTTTTCCTGAGGTTGGTCTTCGAATAATGGTGGGGTGCACCTTTCTGCTGCCTCATATATTAAGGGTAGGATTTCTTTTTCCACCGCCTCCAACTGGGGATCTACATCAGAAACCTTTAAGGTTATGTTTCTTCTGAAAACATCAGGATAAAGTCTTGCATATGATAAAAATGGTGTTAAAAAGAGTATTATTGCATCGTTTCTTCCTCCAGATTTAATGCCGTCTAAAACCATCTTAACACAGGGAGGGAAAGCCTCAGTATCAAAGGGTGAAGCTTCCATTTTTTTCTCAGTTCCACGGTATCCATAACTAATAATTGGTTCGTTTAGAACCTCGGATATTCGATCAGCCAGATCTAATAATATTGGGTTGGGTTCTACCTTTCTCTGGGATTTCTTATATACATCTGTAATATAATTCTCGGTTTTCTGCATGATCATTTTGTTAAGGATTAGTTCCTTGATATGATCTCCAATGAGAAGTTCATACATTTTGTGGGAGTCTCTATTTTCCAATTTATCTTGAAAGCTTTCTGCAAATTCTTCTTCATCCAAGATTAGATTTCCATGACTCATTACCAAATCAGGTAACCTTATTTTACGTGAACTTAATAAATCCCCCAGTGTAGTCCATTTAACGTCTCCAATAAGCAAGCTACCCAAAATGGTGCTTAATAAATGCTTTCTATCCCTTAATGAAAGTTCTCCTAAGCGACTTTCCATTAGTTTTCCTTGAGATTCTGCCATAGCTCGACTTTCCCTTGAATTGGGTCCGAATTTAACACTTATTGCCTGAGATAATAAATAAAAAGCGATAACATCGAATCTGGTGATTTTAGGATTGTAAAGGTATGAATATTTCTTATAATCAAAATCAGGATTATTTTTTTTCTTGATATACCATTCTAGCCGTTTAATTGCTAGATCAATTAGATTGTGCGGTATGGATTCATCATCTGATATATCCTGAGATCTGCTGTGAATTACTAAATCTATTAGATCTCCATTTTCTTCATAAACCGAATTTAAATCTCCTAATTCCCTTACAATCTGCCTTCCTTCCTCTGAGAAGGGGTTTATAAAAGCCACTGAAACCATATTTATAGTATGGTTTATCTGTAAAAAATAGTTATTATTTAAAAAATTTTTTAATATAGAAAGGATTTAAGTGACCAGATTTATATAGAATATATTTAAATATTACAGTAAATATTCAGAATAATAACCAAAATTGTTTAAAACTGGATTATATTCTATTTTAAAGTACCATTTGGTTTCAGCATATATTTGATCAAATTTATTAGGAGGAATATATTTTGAGTAAGGTTTTTATAACCTGTGCACTTCCCTATGCCAACGGCCCCACCCATCTAGGCCACTTAAGATCCACATACATCCCTGCTGATGTTTACGCCCGCTACAACCGAATGAAAGGACGTGATGTGCTTTTTGTATGTGCTACAGATGAGCATGGAACACCCATAGCGGTTCAAGCAGAAAAAGAAGGTAAATCTCCCAAAGAAATTGCCGGCAGATACTATGAAATGATTAAAAAGGATCTGGAATCATGTAATATCTCATTGGATAATTTTGGTCGTACCACAGATCCTTTGCACTACCAGATGGCTCAGAATTTTTTCCTGAAACTTTATAATCAGGGATTCATTTATGAAAAAACCATTAAACAGCCCTACTGCACTGATTGTAATCGTTTTTTACCCGACAGATACGTGGAAGGAATATGTCCCTACTGCAGTGGAGAAGGAGCCAGGGGAGATCACTGCGAAATTTGTGGGCGTCATCTGGATCCCATACAACTCCAGGATCCCAGCTGCTTGATCTGTCATAACAAACCTGAAATAAGGGAGTCTGTACATTACTATTTCAAATTAAGCGAATTTCAGAATGAAATTAAAGAATGGATAGATAAAAATCAGGAATTACCACCTAACGTTAAAAATTATGTACTACAATGGATTAAAGAAGGTTTAAGAGACTGGATCCTCACCAGAGATATGGAATGGGGAATACCAGTACCATTGGAGGAAGCGAAAGGTAAAATAATATACGTCTGGATG
This sequence comes from Methanobacterium sp., assembly GCA_021372715.1. Lineage (GTDB taxonomy): Archaea > Methanobacteriota > Methanobacteria > Methanobacteriales > Methanobacteriaceae > Methanobacterium_A. The sequence goes on from JAJFTX010000071.1 coordinate 13,094, forward strand.
GAAGCCTTGCTGGAATATATCACTTCCGCAGCCCAGTGGGCGGAACGAAATGATAAATCCTGGAAAGATTACTGGGATGATAAGACTATTCATTTCATAGGTAAAGATATCATATACCACCATTCCATTTTCTGGCCAGCTCTTTTAATGGCTTATGGATGTAAACTTCCCTACACCATCATCGCAGGGGAATATCTTTCCCTGGAGGGTAGGAAAATGTCCACCAGTAAAAATTGGGTAATTTGGACTTCTGATTTCTTAAAAGACTTTGAATCTGATATTTTAAGATATTACCTATTGGTTAATGCGCCCCTGACCAGAGATACTGATTTTTCCTGGGATGATTTCCAGAGAAGAATAAACGACGAACTAGCTGATGTACTGGGTAATTTCTTACACCGTACCTTCACCTTCACCAGCCGCTTTTTTGATGGAAAAATACCTCATGTCACCAGTATGGATGAATATGACCAGGAAATAATGGAAAAAATCGGCAAAACACCACAGGTAGTGTCAGATTATATAGAATCATTTAAATTCAGAGATGGTTTGGTGGAGATAATAAAACTAGCTAAACAGGGAAATAAATATTTCAACGACAAAGAACCGTGGAAAACTGTTAAGTCAGATTCTAAAAAAACAGCTACCTGTTTATACATCTGTAACCAGCTTTGCAAAACATTAGGTATTTTATTAACCCCATATTTACCTATTAAATCATTGGAAATTTTGAAAACTTTAAATCTGGAATCTTCAAAGATCAATTGGGATTTTACAATAGAAAAACTTCCTTATGGTCATCAAATATCTCAGGCCAAGCCTATTTTTATTAAAATAGAGGATGGGATAATTAAAGATAAAAAAGAAACACTTTATAAAAATTTAGGAGAGATAGACAATATGAAAGATATAATTAGTATCGAAGATTTTGCTAAATTAGAATTCAGAGTCGGGAAAGTAATAGGTGCTGAGAAGGTTAAAGACAGTGCTAATCTCCTGAAACTCATGGTAGATGTTAAAGATAAAAAATTACAAGTAGTAGCCGGTTTAGCCAAAAAATATTCACCAGAACAAATTCTAAATAAGAAAGTAATCATATTGGTTAATTTAAAACCTGCAAAACTATTCGGAATTAAATCTGAGGGAATGATACTGGCTACTGGTGAAAGTCTGATTGTTTTAAGTGCAGAAGGGGCTGCTGTTGGTGAAAAAATAAAATGAATGAGTCGGTTCTTATTGGGAAGGCAGAAAAATTTCTAAAGGAAATTTGGCAGTATGAGATTAAAATCGATGCCATTACTGATATAGTCCGCTTCATAGAAATTTACACATATCTAAACAACAATTTATCAGATTTACAAGATTTCAGGGATACAATGGAAATAAAGGGTTATAAAGCACCCTACCGTTCAATTGTAAAATATGGTCGTCCTTCATCAGGTGATATGCTCGTAGAAGATATGCATGATATCACAAGACACTCCCAGCACTTTCGAATGAAAGCCGCAGCCAAAAAAAACATTTTGGACCGTGTGAAATCATCAATAGCATCTCATAAAATAGCTTTAGGACATCTTGAAGAATTTAGTATTTTAAGATGTTCCAACTGCCAGAGTGACTACAAAGGCCATGAGATATCCGATATAATCTATAAAAAATGTTCTTGCGGTTCTAATAATCTAGAATTAATACAAAACATCCATGGTGTTTATCGGCTTGAAATCATAAAATTTCTACCACTATCTGGAGATTATATGGTTAAGATGTCCGAGCTTTCACCTAAGGCCAGAGAAGCTTTTCGCAATATAGTGCGTATCTTAAAACAGGAAAAGAGAGGAATAGTAAAAACCCTTTCACTGGTGGTCAAAGTCTTAGAGGATGGCAGATGGGTTAGGAAAAGGGTTAATTTAGATGCTATAGAGCAGGTTAATTATGAAAAAGAAATTAGAAAACAATTCGGATCTGACGCTAGGATAGAATTCATGCAGTTCCATCGTAGGCGACCATCTATTATAAATGACAAGCACGTACAAACCGCTCTTGCTCTGGCATATGTGAAGTACGCAGAAAACACAGCCCAAGAAATAATAAAACCAATATTAAAGAGTTATCTCAAAGAACCTGACAATATTAATATTTATGATGATATTCTGGAAACTTCCCGTGAAAATGCTCTGAAGATAAGTGACGATGCTGAAGATGCAAAGGCTTTAAAAAAAGAAATCATGAATAATAAATTGTTTAAAAAAGGTTTAATGGATAATGACGGCAGGTTAGATCATGAATTGGAGAAGGATCTGGCTCTGAAAGATAAAATTGAAAACTGCCTACTGGTTAAAGTTCCTCGTACTTTAATAACCTGGGATATTATAAAATATTATCTATCAACCTCTTTTGATCATAGAAGTAAATACTCCGGTTTATTTCCTAATCTACGTCCTAGTTTAGATACCAATCAAACAAAAACCTTTAATAATTTCGAAAAATTTGTGATTAAGATTATAAAAAAATATTTTCATGAGGAAATTCCCCGCATAACTAATATTAGTGAATTATTAACCGGTAAATTTGAAATTGAAAAAAAAATCAAAGGATTACATGTCAAAACAAATCCTCCTGCAGTTGGTGCTGCTATATTAAATAACATAGGAAAGATATCACTAGAAGAATCAGCCCGTATTTTTGCCTTAAACCCAGGGGAAGTACAATCTGAAAAGGTGAAAATAGAAACCTTCCAGAAACCATCATCCAGGAAAGCTCAGAAATTCCTGGAAATGATAAAAGGATAAATTGGAGCTGTTTTTTTTGGATAAAGAAATCTACGTAAACAAACCACTATCATCTCAAAAGATCATGGAAATTCTTGATAGCAATCCAGAACTGGAAAAGATAAAATGCCCATCTAGCATCTACCTTCGAATATCTCCTAAATATTTGGAGGCTCTATCTAAACTTGGAGTTGATGTGGAAGCAGTGTCTTATAAGGGACGACCAAAAAAATATGATGATGCAGATATTGCAAAAATCTCCATACTACAAAAACAGGGTTTAACTTTCCAGGAAATATCAGATGAACTGAGTATACCATTGAAAACCATATACTACCTTAACAAAACTCCATTGAAGAAAGGGCGAAAAAGCAAATATTCATCTGAAACAATCCAAAAAATTAAAGATCTTTCTGATAATGGTTTATCTGCACTAGAAATTTCTAAGAACCTGAATATTCCCTTAAGAACTGTTTATAGCCTTTTAAAAAGTGAATAATTATAAGTAAAAAAATGGTGTTTTATGGTATATAACATCCTTAACCAGGACTTGATACTGATCTCCAGCATTTGTGGATTGGTAGCTTTTTTTATAACCTACCTGACCATGCCCCGGTTAATAAAGAAATTACAAGAAGCAAAAATAGTGGGAAAAGACATACACAAACCCAGCCAACCATTAATAGCTGAGATGGGTGGAATTGGAATTCTTTTTGGTTTCATAATCGGCTTATTCGTGGCCATCTACCTCTATCCTAAACTCCAATTCACCCTGATCATAACCCTACTGGTGATCCTTCTGGTGGGTATGGTGGGTATGGTGGATGATCTGATAGAGCTTTCCAGTAAGGAAAAACTCATACTCTTATGGCTGGCCGGTCTGCCCCTCATATGGATCGCACCCCCCGATGTGGGAATTATTTATATGTTATTAATGCCTGTGGCAGTTACCATCGCCGCCAATCTAACTAATATGTTAGCCGGGCTTAATGGGATTGAATCTGGATTAGGAGCTATTGCCATGACCTCCCTGACAATTTCCTGCATAATAATGGGAAAATATGATGTGGCCATCATATCCATGGCCATGTTAGGAGCTCTTCTAGCCTTTTTGATATACAACCGCCATCCATCCCGTGTATTTCCCGGTGATGTGGGGACGTTGATTATAGGAGCTACCATAGTAGTGGTGGCCTTCATAGGTCGGGTTAAAATGATTGCTCTCATTGTACTGATTCCCAACATCATAGATAGCGCACTGAAATTCTACAGTGCAGGAATCATGGAAAGACAAAAACACGCCCCCACCGAAGTAGGAGATGATGGTAAGCTAATTATTCCAGAAGGAGGATTCAATTCTCTCATCCGAAGCGTCCTACACAGACCCATGAGTGAAGAAGAAGTAGTGATCATCATCTGGTTAATCGGAATATTCTTCGGAGCACTGGGTATTGTTCTATCCTACGTGCTTAAAAGTAGAATTATTTAAACAAATGATTAAAATATCAATAATCTTATTTTTATATCTCTGTTCTTTGAATTTAATTATCAAAACATCCTATTTTTATATCTCTGTTCTTTGAATTTAATGATATATTTTGTGCCCTGGCTTCGATCAAGTTCTATGGTTCCGTCAAGCTGATTTACCAGTGAATTTACTAACTGTAAACCTAAACTTAACTGTATATTTTTAAAGTCAAGATCTTCTGGAAAGCCCACACCATTATCACTGATTATTAGTTGGTATTCATTTTCCTTTGATTCTAATGAAACTTTTATTTCTCCAGATTCTGAATCTTCAAATGCATATTTAAGGCTATTGGAAACTAATTCACTGATAATTAGTCCACAGGGAACAGCAGTTTCAATATTAAGAGAAATGCCTTTTACATTAATTACACTATTAACTGGGATTTTCAGACGGTAAGAATGGGATAAATGAGAAACTAAACTTTTGATATAATCATCGAAATTGATTTGATTTAGATCCTTTGATTGGTATAACATTTCATGGATCAATGCCATGGAAAAAACACGGTTTTGACTTTCTTTTAATACATTTACCGCTGTAGGATCCTTTTTTACATAAGATCCTTGTAGATCCAGGACGCTGGAAACAATTTGTAGATTATTTTTAACCCGATGATGTATCTCTTTAAGTAAGATTTCTTTTTCCTCTAAAGACCTTTTAATTTCAATTTCTGCCTTTTTAATTTCCGTTATGTTCCTGTGTTGAATCACAGCATTAGTAATATTACCTTGATCATCTTTTATGGGGAAGATGGTAACATCCAGTATAATATGAACATAATTTTTCAAGGCCAGATGTTTAAGTTGTTTACTATCATATACCAGCTCGAAGTTCACTGTCCTGCCTTCTTCAAATACACTCCTGACCCCAGGCATATATCCCTGTTCTTCCACAATGTCATCATTAAAAATATTATATTTACCCATCACTTCTTCTGTAGAAATATTCAACAAATCAAGGCATGCCTGGTTAATTCTTATAAGATATCCTTCTGAATCTGATATCCACATGGGATGGGGACTTTGATCTATTATGTTATTCAAGAAAGACTCCGAATTTTTAAGTGCTTCCTCTGCCTTTTTACGTTCGGTGATGTCTCTGATGATGGAAGTGAAGTATATTTTTTCTCTGGATTTCCAGGCGGATAAAGACATTTCAAATGGGAACTCTAATCCATCTTTTTTCAATCCTGTTGTTACTACCGTACGACCAATCAAACGATGCTCACCACTCCTTTTGAACTTATTAAGCTCATCTAAATAATTTTTTTTAAACCTTTCGGGCATTAAAATTGTCAATGGCTTCCCAATAATCTCCTTCTTCTCATATCCAAAAATTTCTGTTAAACTATTATTAAACATTATAATATTCCCATCTTGGTCTGTTGTGACTATTCCGTCAATTGCTGATTCGGCTACAGCTCTAAACCGCTGC
>JAJFTX010000073.1 GCA_021372715.1 Methanobacterium sp.
GGGAACCACCATGGTCATCACCAGCCACTGGCCAGAAGTCATGAGAAAACTATCCGACCATGTAATCTGGCTGGACAAAGGAAAAATCATCCAAGAAGGCCGGCCAGAAGAAGTAGTGCAAAAATTCCTGGACCAAGTACCGCTACCTAAACGAATCGACCAATTTAAAACAGGTGGACCCATAATCAAGATGGATGGTGTGAAAAAATACTATTACTCTATTGAAAGAGGAGTGGTGAAAGCTGCCGATAATATCAATCTGGAGGTTAATGAAGGAGAAATCTATGGTGTGGTAGGACTTTCAGGGGCCGGTAAAACAACCTTATCTCGGATATTGTATGGGCTCACTGATCCCAGTAATGGGCTGATTGAGGTTAAATTAGGGGATAATTGGATTGATATGACTGAGAAAGGATTCACTGGAAGAGGTAGGGTGAAACCTTATCTTGGTATTCTTCATCAGGAGTATAGTCTTTATCCTCATAGAAATGTGCTGGGAAACCTTACCGAGGCCATCAGTCTGGAATTACCAGCGGACTTCGCGAAGATGAAAGCTATTTACGTGCTAAAAGCGGTTGGTTTTGATGAAGAATATGCTGATAATTTATTAACCAAATATCCAGATGAATTAAGTGGGGGAGAACGTCACCGGGTGGCTTTAGCCCAAGTACTAATTAAAGAACCCAACATAGTCATATTAGACGAACCTACCGGAACCATGGACCCCATAACCCGAGTCCAAGTAACAGACTCCATAAGAAAAGCCAGGGATGAATTAAATCAGACATTCCTGATAATTTCCCACGACATGGACTTCGTATTAGACGTATGCGACCGTGCATCGCTTATGAGAGGGGGTAAAATACTAAAAACAGGACTTCCGGAATCAATAGTAGAAGATCTTACATTTACAGAGAAGACTAAGATGCTCAAAAAATAGTACCTATATTATAATTTAGGAAAAAGTGAGAGGATGTGTTCTAATATCGAAGAGGATGATGTGGATATAGATGAAATATTTATAAAAATAGAAAGATATTTTGGCTTCGTTCCTAAGATCTTCCAGGTTTTAGGAGAAAATCCTCGGGCATTAAAAGCGTATTTCGATAAATCAGAAGTGTTGATGAAAGATGATTCTTTACCTGCTCTGACTAAAGAGTTCATATCCATCGGATCGGCATCTGCGCTGGGAGCGGAGCACTGTTTATTAACCCATCTTAAAGTGGCCCGGGAATTCGGAGCCACTGATGATCAGTTACTCTTGGCAATATTGATGGGTTCTTTGATAGCTGAGACAGATGCTTTGGCCAAATCTTTAAGGGTTTATGAGGATCTGACTAATATATAACTTAGAACTATTTTTCAGTTGATTTAATTTAGGGGAATCCAGAAGAGAGAGTTTTTACCTCTTTCAGTCTACCAGCAATAAAGAGTTTGATGTTCTTTTTTGCATTCATTTCCGCATACTTATAAATTTTTATTCCTGCATTTCTTAGGATAAGGAAGACGATAGGGCCCATTTCACCCGAAATTACAGCTTCAACTTCTTTATTAACTATTAGCTGTGCTAGTGTGTTACCTGTACCGAATTCAATGAGGGTAGGATTTCGAATAGATTGGAACTTTTTTATTCCATTTTCATCTAAATCAACCAGTATTAAGTAGGGGCTTCTTCCAAAAACTGGGCTAATATCTGAATTTAAATCCTGATCTTCTGAGGTTATTGCTAATTTCAATTTTCATCACTTTTTCATCTGTTAATAAATTATGATATAGAATATATATTCAAAACTATTTTATATTATTGATGTGTCAATAGAAACTTGTGATATTCATGGAAAAAATAAAGGAATTCAAGGGTTTAAATGGAAATATCGTAGCATTCAAGGAGGAAGTAGCTGATGTGGAAAAAATAACATTTGTAGGAGCGCCAGGAGTGTGTACACCTTTTGCAGAACTTTTTGCCTATGCTGTGAGGGATAAAGAATCAGTATTTATTACTTTAACTGATATAGAAAGCGCTCGTAAGATGGAATTAACTCCTCAGGGAATGCAATTAACAGAACCAGCGGATCCTAAGGCAGATGTTGTGGCACTTTTAGGGGGCATAAGCCTGCCCAAAGCAAATCTTAAACTGGAAGATGTCGAAGATTTGATCCAGAAAATATTGAAAAAGAATGGAAAATTAATAGGACTATGTTATATGGATATGTTCCAAGATGCAGGATGGGAGGATAAATTGGATTTTGATTGCATCATTAATGGTACATTAAATGGGGTTGTAAAAAAATAGATGATAAATAAATGAGGTTAAAATGAGATTTTTCCGACTTGCAATATCTACAATAATGTATTTGTTCTGGTTTTTAGTTCTTAATTATCTGGTTTTTATGGGTATTAGTTTTGCTTTTAACATACCTATGAACGATTTATATATTGCCATAATAATTTTAGCTCTTTTAAATCCGATTACTAATATATTATCTGGTTTTTACTCACATCCCATTATCAGAGGAATTTTTGCAGTATCTGCCAGTTGGTTGGGTATATCAGTTTATATCTTGATTTTATTCGGTGTTTATTTAATCATTGGATTATTCATACCAATACCTGTTGAGATAGCTGGAAAGGCTATCTTAGCTCTGGCATTTATTTTAGGTATCTATGCGGTGTGGAACTCCACCCGTCTGAAAATCGAAGAGTTAAATATCTACTTAAATGGAATTGATAGTGATATTCGTGCTGTACAAATCAGCGATGTCCATTTAGGGCCAGTGAGAAATAAGAAGTTCGTTAAGATACTGGTGGATAAAATATTAGATCTAGATCCGGAGATAGTTTTCATCACTGGTGATCTGTTTGATGGGGCAGCAAAACTCCCTGAGGACATCATTAAAGATTTTGAAAGGATAAAAGCACCTGTTCTATTTATAATGGGTAATCATGATTTCTACCAGGGTTTTGAAGATGTGCAACGTTACCTTGAAACAGCCGATATTAAAATAATAAACAATGAGGTATACGAATTCAAGGATTTACAAGTACTAGGAGTGCCTTTTTCCTGGAAAAACGGACATCTTAAAGAAAAACTACAAAATATTGAATTAAATAAAGAGAAACACTCCATTTTATTGTATCATTTGCCCCGTGAATTTGAAACAACTAAGGAGGCGGGTATTGATTTGCAGCTATCCGGGCACACTCATGCAGGTCAGTTCTATCCCATGAATCTATTCGTGAAAATAATGTTTCCATATCTTCGTGGGTTATATGAAAAACAGGGCTCATATCTTTACGTATCTCAAGGAACAGGTACATTAGGGCCACCAATGAGATTAGGATCCTGTTGTGAGATAACATTGATTAATCTGAAAGTAAAAAAAGTAGATTATTGAATTTAATACAACAGTGCACTGTTTAATTAATATTTAAACCTTAATAGGTGTGTATTGTTAATCTTGTAGTCTTATAACAATATCTTCTTCCTTTAAAACCTTTCTATAGCACTCCGCTTCGATTATGGTTTTTAATTTGGATAAGGGTATGTTTATTTTATTTAAATTAAGCGATTCTGCAATTGACTGAACATCCTCATACTCGGCTTTAAGTGATATTATTTGGTGTTCATCTTTTTTTACGTATTTGATTCTTACTTGTGACTTTAAATTAATATCATTAGATTTGAAGGTGACCACTTTAGACTCTAATTTATATGGGAATTTCACATGGTCGTATTTAAATGTTTTAATCCCTAAAGTGCCGAATTCAAGAGCAAGAAGGGAGCATATATCATCTAAAAGTTTCTCTTCTACATCTACTAGGACTATATATTCCATCCTTCCTTTCTTGGTGATGGCATTGAGAACGTGTATGTTATTGGCACCCAATTCCATTGTCCGA
>JAJFTX010000105.1 GCA_021372715.1 Methanobacterium sp.
ATATGCGAATACAAATACCATCAGTGGCAATATGATAGCTGGAAATTATTGGACAGGTTTAGCCCTAGATAACTCCAACAACAATCTAATTAATATAGGGAACATTTTCAGTGCTAACCAGATTGGAGTTTATGTGGTAAATAATTCTAATGGAAACAGCATAAGTAAAAATAATTTACAAAATAACACAGGGGTAGGATTATTCCTTGATTATGCTATGAATACTAAAATCTACAATAACAACTTCATTAACAGCACGATACAAGCTTTAGCCCAAAATGGGACGGGTAATACATTTTATAGATACAATAGTGGGGGTAATTATTGGAGTGACTGGTCTAGCATGGAGAAAAGATCTATAGTTGGAAATGAAGGTTTGTATGACCAAAATCCCAGTCTATCACCTTTTTAGTAATAAATAATTCTACTTTTTTAATTAATATATAAATTTACCTTAATTATCCATTTTATTATTAGTTACTTGATTTTGTTTTGAATTTAAGAATATGTAGTAACAAGTTAGTAATCAATAAGTAACATTTAAGTAGTAGTATACTGTTATTTAATATAAGGGAGGTTGTAAATGAAAGACGATAATAATATAGAATCAATATCCAATACACCGGATAATCCCGATATAAAGGTTAAATGGAGTTGGCCAGGCCATGCTTCTATAATAGAAGTAGTATATAATTCCTTGCCTGAAAATCTTAAACATAATTTGGTTTTAGAAGCCATGAAGGACGGATCCAACGATCCTGATGAAAAATTTAAGGACACCGCATCCCATCATTACCCTGCTAGTTATGATAAAGCTATGCAATGGTTAGATGATGGTAAAATGAACTACGAAACGGAAAACTATAAACGTGCTAGTTACTGTTTCGGAGTAGCATCCCATTACATTAGTGACACTTTCTCAGCTCCACACTGTGTTAGTAAAGAATCTGGTAAGGATCATCATAACTTCGAAATAATTAACGATGATTATACTCCTACTGCTGAAATTATATCCGGAGATCTGGATATTCTAATGCAAGATGGTATCAAACAGGGTGTAGAAGATTGGAAGAAATGGAAAGAAACCAAAGACCCGGCAGTACCCCATAGTGAGGCTGATGAAGGGGCTTCAGTAACATTGAGCGCTATTAAAAATGTATTAACTCCTTGATAAGAATAGGTTTTAAATTTAGAAATAGATTTGAAGAAATATTTGATAAAAATATAATATGTTTCAGATTCTCTTTTTATATTTTAATTCTTTAAATTTGATGTTGAATTCGGTTCCCTGGCTTCTGTCCAGATTCATCTTTGCATCTAACTGTTGAACCAATGAATTTACCAGTTCCATTCCAAAACCTGACTCTGAATTTTTTAAGGAATTATCTTCAGGCATTCCTACCCCTTCATCTTTGAGAATGAATTCTATCTCTTCATCATGTTTTTTGAGGGATATGAATATATCTCCAGTATCATCAGGGGGATATGCATACTTGAGGCTGTTGGAGACCAGTTCATTTATAATTAATCCTAATGGCACTGCTGTTTCTATATTAACTGAAATATCTTCCACATTGAGTAGGGGTGTTATTTTATTATCTGTTCCATAGGTATCGTATAATTTGGAAACCAGGTTGCGTATATAATTTGATAAATTAATGTTGTTGAGATTTTTGGATTGATATAGCAATTCATGAATCATGGCCATGGACAATACCCGTGTCTAACTTTCTTTTAAAACATTAATTGCCTTTGGATCATCTTCAACATAATCTTCCTGCAGTTCCAGTATGCTGGATATGATCTGCATGTTATTTTTAACCCGATGATGAATCTCTCTTAAAAGTGCTTCTTTTTCATTTAAAGAATCTTTAATAATCTTTTTATTTCTTTTTAATGTTTCTTGCCCTCTTCTTATTTCATTTAAAGATATCATTTCCCTAATTAGTACCAGTACAATAATAATTCCCACCCCCCAAATCAATGATAATCAGGAGTGGTGATTATTAAAAGACTATAAGCAATAAGAAATAATATTAATGGTAAATACGAAAGCCATCGATTTTCGATGCGTAAGCGCTTGTATAAGTATATTATAGGCTTTATATCTATTTTAATATTCTTTAGATAAGATATGACTGCTAAAGCTATTAATATAAGGTTTATATTAAATAAAACGCTGAATATCCATTCATAGAATAAAATAGGGTATATGCCATAATATGCATAAACCATATCTCCAAATATTTGAAAGAACATCCCAATAGATAGAAAAACTAAAGGCAGTTCATAAATCTTTCTGTTTTCATTGAACAAAACAGATAGTGCAACTGATAGAAATATAAGGTCTAAAAATATGTAAACAATAGAGATTAAGATAAAGTATCGGGTTGGCTTGGTTCAATTGCCGGCCAGATAA
>JAJFTX010000121.1 GCA_021372715.1 Methanobacterium sp.
GCCGCTATCTGGGCTGTGGTAAGTACATTACCTTTTTTTATCTTCTCTTCCTTTATTAAATCTATTGTTTCTTCTTTTAGATAAATAGTTCCCCTGGCCAGTGCTGTTCTTTTAACTACCGGCTTATCTCCCACTTCTACCATCTTAACACCCTTTGAGGAAAGATGGGTTAAAATCTTTTCAGCCATTTTATCACCTGGATTATTGAATAAAAAGAATTAATTATATTCTCTTTTTTCCTTTTTAAAATTATATACTTAATTAAATTAAGAAAAATTAATAAAATATTTGATTTTAATAGGGAATATTCAGATTTCCATATTCTTCCGCCCTTTTACGTGCTGATTTTCCCATTGAAAGCTTCTTATTATGGTTTTGAAGGATTTCATCCATTGCCTCAGCTAAAGATTTAACATCTTCAGGTTTTACAACTATACCAACTTCTTTGGTAACTAATTCCTTTATTCCCCCCACATCAGTGGCTACGGCAGGTAAGCCGCAGGCAAATGCTTCAAGTAATGTTATGGGGAATCCTTCTGAAATACTGGGAAGAACAAAAAGATCAGCTGCGGGCATTATTAAATGAACATCTCTTCGGGCTCCTATAAAATATACGTCTGAAACGGACTTATTCTTAACAATTTCTGTCAGTTCATCCATCAAAGGCCCATCACCCACAATAACCATTTCCGCATCAGTTTGAAGCTGATTTTTTGCTTCTATTAGATATTTTAAACCTTTCTGAGAGACTAAATTGCCAACGAATAAGATCATTGGCTTATTGGGATCTAAATCTAATTCTTGTGTAAATTTAGTTTTAGTGTCAGGTTTGAACTTTTCCAGATCCACGGCGTTGGCTGTGATTTTTATTTTGTCTTTTATACCTGCTATGTTGAGTTTAAGAATTTTGTTCTGAATGGATTCATTTACCACCACTACATAATCCGCCTTTCTAAGCACAAATCTTATTAATATTCTTAAAACCGGATTAGATGCTAATATAAAAATATCTGATCCATGAACAGTTACTGCTACTTCTTTTTTTGTGAAAAAAGCCACCAGAACCGCAACCAAACCAGGAGGGATAATAAAATGGGCATGAATAAGATCTATGTTATATTTTCGGATCATGAAGAAGAGTTTGATGGTGGCAGTGATTGAAAAAATAAATCCCCTTAAACCCTTTATATTAATTGTGGGGGCAGATTCAACATGGATTCCGTTAATATCCCTAATACCAGCAATAGGATAGGTGAGTACAAATACCTTATCACCCCTTTTAACCAGTTCCTGGGAAAGCAAATAGCTATGTGATGATACGCCCCCAATATGGGGTGGGAAATGTCCTAAAAGGCAGATGTTCATTTTTACCCCTTAATTAATTAAAATCAATCATTTAAATCTTTTATAATAATATAAAGCCATAATCATAAACTATTAATTAAATATCTTAACATATTTAGTCTTTAAACTTAACCTGATGGTTGGAATTTAAAACGCTTCCATCCATTTTTACAATTACGACATCCAACATTCCAGGATATTTTTCACTGGATCTTTCTTTTATAGCATGGGCAATGCTGTTGAACGTTTCTTTAAGGATTTTTTCTTCTTCCAGTATATCCATCATCTCTTCAGTGGTGTTGGCCTGGAAAATATTAGATACAACACCCTTTCTTGCGCCTATTAGTGCTGCGTGTGCAGCTATTACTTCTCTACGGCCATCAGCCATACGATGTTCCGTGTTAAAAATACCGGCAGCTAATTTAATTAATTTACCGGCATGACCTAATAGTATGATTTTTCTTATATTCATCTGGGATGCTTCTTCCAACATATACCCTGGGAAGTTTCCCATCTGGATAATCTGGTCGTTTTTATAAAATAGAATTTCTTGGGCAATATTTTGTCCAATATTACCTGGTACGAAAACAAGTTCTTCATATCCCTGGGCCAGGGCCACATCCAGTTGACATTTGAAGGATTTCTTATAGCTTTCCAGATTCATGGAACGGGCAATCCCAGTGGTTCCTAGTATTGAAATTCCACCTTCTATTCCCAGACGAGGGTTGAGGGTTTTCTTTGCCAATTCTTCCCCTTCAGGTATAGATATAATTACTTCAGCACCTCTATTTTTAGGAAGCAAGTTCATTAAATTATCTTTAATCATCTGTTGAGGAACGGGGTTAATAGCCGGCTGACCTACTGGAACTTGTAGACCGGGTTTAGTAACCAAACCAACACCTTTTCCTCCTTTTATTTTAATACCCTTTTCTTTAACAACCTTAACATCAGCAAATATCTCTAAATTTCGAGTTACATCCGGATCATGGTAAGATCTCTTGATTACAGAAGCTCTTCCCTGTGTGTCATTAATCTTTTTGACACTACAGACGTCTATCTTCAACACACCCAAGGGAGTTTTAAGATTTACATATTTAATATCTTGTTTAATTGATTTTAGAGCTGCAGCTGCAGCTGCAGCTGCAGTGGTCCCTGTAGTGATGCCGTATTTTCCATCCTTAATATATTTATCAATATTAATGTGATTTTTTTCCATAATTACGATGATTGCTCTTCTAATTCTTCTTTAATTACATTTACCAGCTCTTCTTTAGAAGGAGCTCCTACAAATTTAACTAATCCGTTTAAAGCAATAGCTGGTACTGCCATAAGATTATATTCTATGGCTTTTTCACGATCACGCATAATATCTATCTTTTCTACCTCAATATCATCAGGCATCTCTCTTTTAACTTCATCTACCAGTTCTACAGCCATAGGACAATAGGGGCAGGAAGGGGATGTAAAAACTTCAATTTTAACGACCATTATATCACCTCTTTATTAAAATCAGATATTGTACTATAAACATCTATCCACGAACCCTTATATACCTATATATCTGATGTTATTATTAAGTTACTTCATAGAGAAAGGTTATGGATAATAAAATTGAGATAAAAAGAATATTTATAGAAATTAACCATCTTTTTCTTTGTTAATTTCATTGAAATTTCTAAATTTCCACAAGTACATCTTGGGGGGAATAATGTAAAATGAAAATTAAAGTAAGATCTCCGGGTTCAGCTACAATAATTAACGCCATTGCTACCGGCTGTGGTTCCGCTTTCGGCATAAAACTATATGTAGATGCTGAGGTCCAATTAAAATCTGGATCTGATATAATTTGCCGAACAAACCAAGACGTAGACACCACCTTGATGGAGATATGTGCCCAAAATGTCTTAAGAAAGTATCAGGTGGAAAGTGGATTAGAGATAAAAACTGAATCTAATCTGCCTGTAGCATCCGGACTATCCAGTAGCAGCGCTACTTCAAACGCAGTGACTATGGCTTTAACTTATGCTTTAATGGATCACTATGGAATGGATCGGGTTGATATGGGTTTAGATGATTCAGGGATTTTAAATCTGGGTGTTGATTCTTCATTGGAAGCAGGTGTTACCATTACTGGTGCCTTTGACGATGCCAGTGCCTCTTATTATGGTGGTATTAGCATCACCAACAACCTCCAGCGAAGGATCATAAGGAGAGAAAAATGGGATGGACAAAACATATTAATATATATGCCTGATAAAAAGTCACCTACTGCAGAAGCTGACGTGGCCCGGATGAAACTCCTAGGCCCTTGGGTTAAACTGGCTTTTAAAGAATTATTGAAAGGTAATATTTATCATGCTCTTACTTTAAACGGACTTTTATACTGTTCGGCCCTTCACTTCAATCCGGACATTGCTCTAGACGCATTAGATTCCGGTGCAGTTGCGGCAGGTCTTTCTGGAACCGGCCCCTCATTTGTAGCCTTAGCTGATGATAAAAATTCTCCCATGGTTGAGGACGTGCTGAAATCCTATCCTGGAAAAGTAATAAAGACTCATACTGATAATCAGGGTACAAGGGTGATTTCAAGTGAATAAAAAAGAAGCAGAGATATTACTAGATGATTCTAGGAAAAAAATAGATGATATTGATGATCAGATCATAGATCTCATAGATGAAAGAACATCTCTTGCTTTCCAGATCGCCACAGCCAAGAAAGTGCTAAATAAAGAAATCAAAGACACCGAAAGGGAAGAATTTATCCAAGAGAAGATTAAAAAATTAGCTAAAGACAAGAATATTAATGAAATCAGTCTTAAACAAATAATAGACATATTGACAGATTTAAGTATACAAGAACAGGAAAGAATTCTAAGGAGGTAAATACAATGGGCAATATCCGAACATCATTTGTTAAAAGAATTTCGAAGGAATTAATTGAAACTTATAATGGTAAATTCACCACAGATTTCGATGAAAACAAGAAGTTAGTGGAAGAATACTCCTCAGTAAGTACCAAACATTTACGAAATAAAATTGCAGGATACATTACCCGAATGGTAAGACAACGTTCTTAATGATTAAAGGTGATGAATTTATGGAAATAATCGTGGCCAAATTCGGAGGAACCTCCATTGGAGATGGGCATAAAATAAAAAAAGCAGCCGAATCAGTGGTAAAGGAGTATATGAAAGGAAATATGGTGGTAGTAGTAGTATCTGCCATAAATAAAACCACAGACGACATACTTAAGATGGTGAATGACTCCATCGGAGATTCGGTTACAGAGAAACAGTTAGCAGACATCGTATCCATGGGAGAAATTACCAGTGTCAGATTATTTTCATCAACCATTGAATCATTAGGTGTAAAATCTGAATATCTAGATCCTCATATGGATAAATGGCCAGTTATTACTGATGATAATTATCTAAATGCTAAAGTGGATTTTAAAGCAACTGAAGAAAAATCTAATGAACTTTTAAATCTTCTAGATCAGGGTATAATACCCGTACTTTGCGGCTTTTTAGGTAAAGATAACGAGGGTAACGTCACTACATTAGGTAGGGGAGGTAGTGATATTACTGCTTTCCTCCTAGGACACTGCCTTAATGCAAAAGAAGTGATCATAGTAACCGATGTAGGTGGTGTGATGTCCACCGATCCTAACAAACTTGAAACAGCCAGAAAATTGGATAAAATATCAGTGGAAGAGATGAGGGATCTGGCCACCCACGGAGCGCAGGTATTGCATCCACACGCGCTTAAATATAAAGATCCATTGATTAATGCTAAAATAATTGGTTTTGAACATGGAGATCTCTCTGCTATCGGAACAGAAATAATTGGACCTTCTGAAAATGAAATGTTAAAAACAACTGCATTAAATGAAGAACCAATTTCAGTATTAGCAGTGGTAGGAGAGGAGATACTAACCAAAACAGGAATTCTATCCTGCCTCACTGATGCCCTGGCAAGGAATAAGATCAACATCTATGGAATATCCACCGGACAGAACTCTGTAACCCTATTTATAGATAAATCAATGGCTGATGAAGCCCATGAAATATTACATGATGTGGTGGTGGAAAACCAATTTCTCAGTTCACTCTCCCTGGGCAGAGAAATAGCCATGATCACCGTGGCCAGTCAGGATTTTATAGATACACCCGGTATTATAACCAAAATTACAGAGCCTTTACGTAAAAAAAATATCAATATCGTGGAGATCTCATCCAGTCAAACTTCTGTAGTCATTTTTGTGGATTGGAATGATGGAAAGAGAGCTTATGAAATGGTAAGGAGTGTCTTGGAATGAAAATAGAAGGTACAATAGTCGCTATGATCACCCCCTTCACTAGTGATGATGGGGTTGATGAAGAAGGTATGCGAGAAAACATAAACTACCTCATTGATAGAGGCGTAGAAGGTGTACTGGCAGCTGGAACCACTGGCGAATCAGCCACCATAACCCATGATGAACAAAGAAAGATGATGGACATTTTGGTGGATGAAGTAGCCGGAAGAGTTAAAGCTATAGCCGGAGCTGGAAGTAATTCATCAAAAGAATCATTAGGTCTGGTTAAGTACGCTGAAAAAGCCGGAGCAGATGCTGCATTAGTGATTACTCCCTACTACAACAAGCCCCAACCACATGGACTGTTCCACCACTATAAAATGTTAACTGATTCCACTGAAATACCCATTATCGTTTATAATGTACCTTCCAGAACAGGTACAGATATAGATGTGGAAACCATTGGTAAAGTTTCCCAGTTGAACAACATTGTAGGTATAAAAGAGGCCAATCCTGATCTGGATAAGATTTCTCAAATAGTAAAAAAAATGGAACAGTTGGGAAACAGGGAAGACTTCAATATAATATCTGGAAACGATAACTTAACCCTTCCTATGATTTCTATGGGAGCTAAAGGAGTTATCAGTGTGGTAGCTAATGTTGATCCCGAGAGAATGGGTCAAATGGTTAGATATGCACTACAGGGAGATTATAATAAGGCTATGGATCTTCATTATGAACTTTACGACCTGATGAAAGTACTGTTCATCGAGTCCAATCCAGTACCGGCCAAGGAATCCTTAAACATGATGGGTAGACCAGCCGGTCATGTGCGGATGCCTCTAGGACCTTTAAAAGAGGAAAATAAAGAACAGTTGAAAAAGGTTCTTCAGGATTTAAAACTTATTTAAGAGATTTAGAACCTATTTAGTCTACTTCTTAACACTAATTTTTAGGAAGAAAATCTCTTAATCATTATTTTTCTAATAAATTGGTTTTTTAATTAAATAAGCAATTTAAACCAAGGAGATGCATGAAAAATGATTAAAGTGGCAGTAACCGGTGCCAGCGGTAGAATGGGTT
>JAJFTX010000122.1 GCA_021372715.1 Methanobacterium sp.
ATATGCCACAGTTGGAAATCAAAAAGTAAGTGCCACCATCATCATTCAAGAAACAGCTAGTAAAATAGCAAATGTGAGAATGATGCTAAGGACCAAGTATTCTCCAGGAACCGATACCCTTGAATATTTATTAATGGCAGTTAACACCGGACCTAACATGGCAACTGGATTGAAAATATCCATGCCCTTACCCGAAGACAGTGTTTATATAAGTCATTCGGTATGCTGGAATGGTAAAGACTGGATAGACCAAGATTCCAGTTACGACCCTGCAACTGGTGTTTGGGATTTAAGCAACAAAAACATAATTAAATATCAATATCCACAACTAAAAATCGAAGCAGAACCATTAAACCATAGTCAAATGTATGAAATAACAGTAACTAGAATTGCACAAAACGAAATAAACCATGAACCTAGCAAGATTGTAAGAAAACACTGGGTAAGTGAACCATTAGAACCTTAAAAAAATCAAAGATTAAAACCTATAAATTTTTTTAGGATTTACCCACTATTTTTTTCTCTTTTTATTTTAAAAATCCATATTGACAGTTTATTCTTATTATTCGCTGAGAGGAATCATTAATTCTGATAAATTATTTATCTAAAATTAAGAGATAAATGTAATAAGAAACCTTTAAATAACCTTAACAGTTAATCAAGGATATTGAATTTTATATAGTCATCACCAACTTTTCAGAGGGAGTAAATGTTAGATATAGCCTTTAAAGATTTTAAAGCAAAGAAAAGCAGAGCTTTGATGTGTATCATAGGAGTGATGGTTTGTGTTTTGCTCATCGGTACAGTTAACAACGTATTATATGAAATGGAAAATGGTCTTAAGGGAGACTTGGGAACGGTTAATGGTAAGTTATATTTCGAGAAGAACGGCACAGGATTCCCACCCTACGGAAGTATATTAAATGAAGAATTGGGCGATGAGGTGTTGAATCAGAGCCAAGTAAATCGGGAAAAAAGTACTAAAGCATTGTTCTCTGCATTAGAAGGTACCCAGACTGACAGTGGATTTTCCATCATCATAGTAGGTCTAACTCCTGGTAAGGAGCAAGCTTTCATCCAGAACGCCACAGTAAATGGTAAGAGCTCCTTAGTAGGCGAGGCCGATAATGCAATTATCATGGGAAGCGAAGCCGCTATTAAATATAATGCCACTGTAGGAGAGACCATCACTGTGAACGATAACCAGTATAAAGTTATCGGGATAATGAATAAACAAGGTACAGGTTGGCCCTTAAGCATAGACTACTCCATGGTCATGGCCCTGAATAAAGCCCAGAACATAAGCAGCATGCCCAATCTGACCTCTACAGTGATCATAATACCCAGTTCCAGTTACACCATACAGAGTGCAGAGACCAGTTTACAGGATACCTATCCCAAATATAGCATCCTATCAGAGCAGGATGCAGAGAAGACCATTGATAAGAATCTAAGCCAAATCAGAATATTCATGAACATGATCAATGCCTTCATCTTCATCGTATCCATCGTGTTCATCATGAACGTGATGATGATGACCGTGAAGGAAAAAACTAAAGAGATCGGTACCATGCGGGCTATAGGAACCCGGAAAAGATCCATCATGAAACTGATCATCTACGAATCACTGATCATGAGCGTCATCGGAGGTATCATCGGTATAATACTCATCAGTCCCGTATATAACCTTATGGGACTCTTAATGGGGTATACCGGGATTGATTTCCTCAGTTTCTACATACCACCATTGGTGTTAGTTCAGTTGTTGGTGATCATCTTCGTTATTGGAACGTTCTCTGGTTTACTGCCAGCCTATCTGGCCAACCGTATAAGCCCTATAGAGGCTTTAAGATATGAATAATTATCAGGAGTTAATATTATGGATGGTTTAGTTAAAGGAGTGGGACTCTGGAAAACTTATAAATTAGATGTTACAGAAGTTCATGCCCTACGGGGTCTGGATATAACCGTGGATCAGGGAGAGTTCGTGGCTATCATGGGTCCCTCTGGATCAGGTAAATCAACATTGCTGAATATGATCGGATGTCTGGACACACCAACTAAGGGTGAGCTGTACATCGGAGATGAGAAAACCTCAGATATGAGTGATAAAGAGTTAACCCGTATGCGGGCTGAGGAAATTGGATTCATATTCCAAACATTCAACCTGCTACCTGCTTTATCAGTACGGGATAATGTGGAGTTTCCCATGCGCAACCTCTCAGGAAAGTTAAAACCTAATAAAACTAACCGGGTTAAAAGAGCAGAGGAAGTACTTGAACTGGTTGGTTTAACCGATCGGATGAATTACTTACCAGCGAAGCTTTCCGGGGGTGAAAGACAACGAGTAGCCATTGCCCGGGCTCTGGTGAATAAACCGAAATTCATATTGGCTGATGAACCCACTGGTAATCTGGATACTGAAGCTACTGAGAATATCATTAAACTGTTACATGAAGTTAATGCTGAGGGTAACACGGTGATCATGGTCACCCATGATAAGGACACCACCCATGATACCAGGATCTTAAGGATCAGGGATGGAGTGATCCAGAATTAAGTTAAATAGTAAATAAAAAATAAGATCATAAAAGTGGGGCTCCCAGGAAAAGGTAGAGAAAAACAATATTAGGGGTAAGAGTTGAAATCTACCATATTGAATCCTGGGAGTTATTTTAAGAAGTGGTCCAACACTTCATAAAATTTGTGGGGAATATTTTATATAACCTTAATTATATTTATATTTTTCTTTTTTGGGTGTATTTTTGATATAGATAGAGTACAGCAAACTAAACGATATTAATAAATATTATAGCTTCATAAGCTAGCTAAGAGCTTCTCTGAGTAACGTTAGAATGAAATAACTTCGTTATAGTGTAGTTAAACGAAGCTTGAAATGGATATAATTTTATAAATTTATTTATTTTTTTACTTGATATTATATAAAAAAATATAATATCCTTTTTGCTATTATCTTTATTAAAAAAAACCTCATTAAAGCATTCAAAGGAATAATCAGGAATATTAAACCGGAGAATTCTGAATTATAATAAATAATATATTATAGTTTACCACATCTCTAATCAGGGGATAGTTATGGTAGTAGATGATACTGATGATGATATTATTATTTGCAACGAATGTAAATCAGAGAATGCTAAATCGAACAATTATTGTTTAGAATGTGGTAAACCCATACACATAGAAGATACCATAATAGAGACAGTTATCTGTACAAACTGCAACCGAGAGATAGAAGCAGGTATTAAATTCTGCTCGGCCTGCGGGGCTAAAATAAAAGACCCCAAAAAGACCATCGCCACCTGCCCAGTATGTTTTGTTAAACTGGAACCCGGACTTAAATTCTGTACAGCCTGCGGAGCAGAGATAAAATCTAAAGAGAAATCGGAACTGGATGAAGGAACAGATGAACAAAATAATGAAGACGAAAAGGAAAATCATAAATCTGAAGGTGAACCCATCGTTGATTCAATGGTCAATACCGGCAAGGATATCATGAAAGGATTGGATGGAATTTTAAACAAAGCAGCATCATCCTTAGATACAAAAGGAGAATCCAAAAATACAGATAAAACCAGGATAAAACCCAAGTTTAAGAACGATGTTCATCCCGGATATCTGGTCTGTGATCAATGCGGTGGTTACTATGAACTACAGGCTGGAGAAACTATAGAAGATTTCGAAGAATGCCAGTGCGGTGGAAAATTAAAGCATCAAAAGAACATCTGAACTTTTTTTTTATTTTCATTAACTGATTTTTATGTCTGATAATTTTGGATACTATGAGATTCTAGGCGTGGAAAATGATGCTTCTCCCCAAGAAATAAAAAGCGCCTACAGAAGGTTGGCTAAAGAGTATCATCCAGATGTATGTGATGATCCAGAATGCCCCCGAAAATTCAGGGAGATCAACGAAGCATACCAACTACTCATCGACCCTGAAAAAAGAACCATCTACGATACAGACTATGGAGGATGGAGTAAGTTCTCCCAGGATAAAAATTACAGTAACAGCCTGGATCAGATCATCATCAACTTGATAAACTCCTTGAACAATCCATATAGTCTTATGCGCAACTACGCAGTGGAAGTACTGGTAAAAATAGGTCAACCCGCCTTCGAACCAGTAATAAAAGCATCAGAAAGTAAAGATGAAGTAATAAGGAGGAAGTGCTGCGATATACTGGGTAGGATGGGTAATAAGGAAGGCATAAAACCCTTGATTAGATTACTGAATGATCCAGATCGTTATGTAAGGAGGAGAGCAGCTAAAGCTCTTACAAGGCTAGGAGATACTAGTGCGGTTTTACCACTAATAAAAGCTCTTCAAGACCCAGAGGTAAAAGTCCGAATCCGCACCGCTGAAGCCCTAGGTAATATTGGAGATAATAGAGCTATAGAACCTTTAATCAAAGCTTTGAAGGATGAGAATGTTTCAGTAAGGGCCCAGGCCAATATATCTCTGGAAAGAATAGGATGGATTCCTCCGGAAGATGAGTTAGGAGCGGAATATTACATTTCCAGAGGACAATGGGATAAATGTCTCTCCATAGGTAAACCAGCGGTAAATCCATTGATAAATACATTAACCCATCCAGATAGTGAAGTTAGAAACTCAGCGGTTCAAACTTTAGCTGATTTAGGGGATATGGCTTTTGATGCTATTTTGAAAGCATCTAGAAGTAAAGATAGAGTTTTTAGGAGAAAGGCCTGTGATGTCTTAGGGATTATGGCAGATCCTAAAGCAATTTCACCCTTAACTAGATTATTAAATGATCGGGATAGATATGTTAGAAGAAGAGCAGCACATGCTTTGATAAACATACCTGATGAGAAGGCAGTACCTTCTCTAATAAAGGCCTTAAAAGATAGGGAGAAGAAGGTCAGATCACGTTCAGCCCTTGCTTTAGGTAATATTGGTGATGTAAGAGCAATGAAGCCTTTAATCAAATCATTGAAGGATGATAGTAGTACGGTTCGTCTTTCAGCAATTACTGCCTTGGGTCAGCTAGGTCAACCTCAGGCAGTGGATCCTATAACCCGACTTTTAAAAGATCGTAACTCCCGGGTCAGATATACTGCACAGAAAACTCTTAAAAATCAGTTCCATCTGGAGAAACGACCACTAACTCAAAAAAGGAAAAACAAAAGGTTTACACAACCAAATATAAAGGAAACAGAGATATATTATACTAAAATCCAAAGTAATACACAAGGAAAGAATTTATTCTGCCCCAGTTGTTCCTATCCCATTCGGAAGGAAGATAATTTCTGCCAACAATGCGGTACCAATATTAAAAAGTGTCCTAAATGTTCTTATCCTCTACAGACGGATGCTAAGTTCTGTACCAAATGTGGTTCAACCCTTAAATTAGAACTGAGTATGAAAGATCTAGAAAGGTTACAGAAATTACATGATCTTAAAAATAAATGCATCCTTACCGAAGAGGAATTTAAGGCCAAAAAAAGGGATATTCTAAATTTTAATGACTAATACTATATTTTTTCTCCTAAAAAATTTTTTTGTGATTCACTTCACTATGAAAATTAAGAAATATTATTTATCGTGAATATACTTTCACTAATAGAGGTTATTCATGATTGATGATATTGAAGAGATTAAGATTGTACTGGTTGAAGATCAAACCATCGAAGCTATGAATATTAAAAAAAGCTTAGAATCATTTAATTACCAAGTTCCCTATATTGCATCCAATGGACCAGAAGCTATAGAAAAAATACATAAGATCCACCCAGATCTGGTCCTGATGGACGTGGTTCTGCAAGGCGAAATGAACGGTATCGACGTCGCCACTAAGATCAAACACTTAGACATACCCGTCATTTTTATAACTGCCTATACAGATGAATCCATTATAAAAAAAGCTACAGCCACCCAACCCTACGGTTTTATAGTAAAACCCTACAACGATACTGAACTTAAATTTGCTATAAGAATGGCTGTTTATAAGAAAAATGTAAAGGATGAGCTAAGATGGAGCGAAGACCGGCTGAAAATGGGCATGGATATAGCTAAACTGGTTTACTGGGAATACGATACAGAGAATGATCTTTTCACCTTTGATGATCAGTTTTATACTCTTTACGGCACCACAGCAGCAGAACAGGGTGGTTATCATATGTCTTCAGCAGATTATGCTAATCGATTCATTCCTCTTGAGGAACAAGCACTGGTGGGAGTGGAAGTGGCTAAGGCTCTGGAAACTGAAGACCCCCATTATTCCAGTACATTAAGCCATAGTATAATCAGAGCAGATGGTGAGAAAAG
Organism: Methanobacterium sp.; assembly: GCA_021372715.1. GTDB lineage: Archaea > Methanobacteriota > Methanobacteria > Methanobacteriales > Methanobacteriaceae > Methanobacterium_A. Next base: position 6,311 of record JAJFTX010000122.1, read on the forward strand.
GCATATACTGGTACGTATACGTATCAGAACTAATGAAAATGGAGAAAAAATAGGAACCAAAGGAGTTAATCAGGATATCACCGAACAGGAAAAAGCAAAAGAGGCTTTAAAGGAAGCAGATCAACAATTATTCGATATTATAAATTTCCTTCCTGATGCAACCTTCATTATAGATGATAAAGGAAGAGTAATATCATGGAATCGAGCCATTTATGAAATGACCCAGATCAATCCTGAGGATATTCTAGGAAAAGGAAACCAAGAATATGCATTAATTTTCTATAGAAAACGCCAACCTATGTTATTAGATATGGTTAACGCTTCCGACCATGAAATAAGTGAAATATATCCTGATTTTCAAAGAAAAGGAAAGATATTAACTGCCGAAACTAAATTATATATAAAAGGCGAACCTAGAACCGCATGGGCTAAAGCTGTGCCATTAGAAGATAGTAAAGGAAATTATTTAGGAGCTATAGAAGCCATAAGGGATATCACAGATCTGAAAAAAACAGAAAAGAAACTGAAAAAATCACTAGAAGAAAAGGAGATTCTCCTTAAGGAGATCCATCATAGAGTTAAGAACAATTTAACCATTATTTCCAGTTTGCTCAACCTTCAATCTGAATACATTGAAGACCAAGAAGCCCTAGATGTATTCATCGAAAGCCAGAACCGAGCCAAGACTATGGCGTTGATCCATGAAAGATTGTACCAGTCCAAAGACCTTAAGAACATAGATTTCGGAGAATACATTCGAACACTCAGCAACGAACTTTACCATACTATGATCTCTGATACTAACCAGATAAAACTGGATCTTAAAGTAGAAGATGTGAAGATTGATATCAATACCGTAGTCCCCTTGGGATTAATCGTTAATGAACTGGTAACCAACTGTATGAAATATGCATTTCCAGATAATAGGAGCGGAAAGATAAGTATAAAATTATACAGGAAAGATTATGATATCATATTGAAAATTAGTGACGATGGAATCGGTCTCCCCGAAAATATAGACATAGAAAACACAAACTCTTTAGGTCTGCAATTGGTGAACAGTTTAACCATGCAGATAGACGGCAGAATAGAACTGGAAAGAAGCCCAGGAACAACTTTCACACTTATTTTTAAGGAATAAATATTATAAAATTGATTTTATTTTAAGAATATGGCTAATATATATAATATTAACTACCAGTATGCTGTGTTTTAGCCCAGCGTCGTTCTTTACGGGTGATCATATGAATAAACGCTGCAAAGAATAAGGGTATCAGGTAGAGGCAGTAGGCCCAGTACTCCACAGCCCTAATTATCGCTCTTAATATTCCTACTTTATCCCGGCGGATTCCCAGCAAAACTCCCGGGAAGAAAGCCACCGTGGATACTATTCCGATGATCAACGGTGCTTCCATTTGGAATCGATACACATTACCCAGATTCAAAATGAACACCACATAACCTAGCATAACGAACGCGGTGAACAGGAGAAAAACCAGATATTGTATAGCGTCAATTTTCTTATATAAAGGATTATCAGAGTCTATGATAGGTGCCAAGTATACGAAGAGTGTTTCCAGGTTTCCAGTGGCCCATCTTACTCTCTGTCTGAAGAATGGTTTCCAATGGGGAACCGCTTCCTGCCAGACTACGGCTTCTGGGCAGTATCTTATCTTTTTACCTCTTAACATCATTTTTATACTCATGTTCAGGTCTTCAGTTACTGCAAATCCATCCCAACCTTCAATATCTTTCATATACTTTTTCACAGTTAACTGTCCATTACCACCCAGGAAACCGGATTAGCCCATGATATCCCGAGCTCTTAGAATTACATTGCCAAATATGGAGAACTCCACTTCCTGCATTCTGGTGAGGAGGTTACGATCAGCATTGTACATTCTCACCCGGGCCTGTACTCCAGCAACATCTTCCTCGTCAAGGTAGGGAATGATCTTATTGAGGAAATCTGGTTCGATACGGGCATCAGCATCGAAAACTGCTATAACATCACCTTTACATATTCTCAGACCATCGTTTAAAACGTATCCCTTTCCTTTACCTGACCGTGGAGGTTTACGGGTTATGATACGTAGAAAACCTATTTTCTTCCTTAATCTACTTAGTACCAGTCCGGTATGGTCGCTGGATCCGTCGTTGATCACGATTATCTCATAGTTGCGTTTTTCGTTCTTGTAATAATCCAGTTCTAGTAGACTGCGTACGCATCTTTCTATGGTGAATTGTTCGTTATGGGCAGGGATCAGGATGCTAATGAATGGTTTATTCTTGTTTTCTGGTTTGGGTTGTTTTTTAAGGCTGATAGTTACTATGAATAGGTTGTAAATAGCTGGTATGAATAGGAGATACATCAACCAGGTCATGCTTCGGGTGGCTACTCCATATACCACCATGGATGATATTATGGCTATGATGAAGAAGACTGCTGTTTTTTCTATCTTCAGTTCTTTTTCCTTGATGATTATTTTCTCTTCTATTTTCTCAATTTTTTCTGTTTCTGACTGGTGCTGTTGCAGGGCTGTTTCAATGGTGCTGTATAATTCATCCATCTGATATGGTTTAGGTAAAAAGCCATAGGGAAATGTTCTTTCAGCCCTTTCCACTGTACTCTTATCGGTGTAAGCACTGAGATATACTATGGGTATGTCCAGGTCCTGTATTTTCTCCGCAACATCTATACCATCCATTGTACCACTTAACTTGATGTCCATAAGTACCAGGTCAGGACGGAATAACTGTGCCTTTTCTATAGCATCTTTACCTGTGGCCACGGTATCTACTACTAAGTATCCTTTCTTTCCTAATTGTTCAGATAGATCCATGGCGGTGATTATTTGATCTTCCACTACCAATATCTTAGGGCGTTCTTCCCAGGTATCTTCATCTTCTGGAATAATCGGGGGTACAATACCATTATAGTGTATTTTTTCTATTTTATCACGGTACTCTGCATGCTTCTGTCTGGCGGTCTCCATGGTTAATTGAAGTTCTTTATCAGGATACGGTTTGATAATATATCCATAGGGAGAGGCTTTTTTAGCCCTTTGCAGTGTATTATCATCAGAAAATGCGGTTAAAAAAATAACAGGTATATCCAGGGAACTGATGATCTCTGCAGCCTGTACTCCATCCATCTTCCCCTTCAATACTATATCCATGAGCACCAGTTCTGGTCTGATCTCAGCGACGGTGTTAATAGCTTCTTCACCGGTGTTAACAATAGCCGATACGGTGTAACCTAATGTTTTAAGTTTTTTCTCCAGA
>JAJFTX010000161.1 GCA_021372715.1 Methanobacterium sp.
ACAATTAATTCATCCAATTTTATTCCCTCCTTATCTTTTTCGCATGTACAAGTTCCGCAGTTTTTGCATTTAGGCTCTTCAATAGCCAACTGTGCATAAACCAAATCTCCTGTAAAAGATTTCTCTTCGATTTTTTTTAAATCTATATTTTCACATCTGCCAATCATTTTAAAAATTTTAGCTTTCGGACATGCAGGAGGATGGACCAATAAAACTCCAGTACCATGAAAAAGTATAGGACTTATTTCTAATAATCCATCTACTCTCATAGTAACTAAAGATTTAAATGTAACGGGGTCCTTCTGCCATATCTCAAAAGAAACAGCTGCCTCTTTTGTTTTTATTTTTTCTCTTAATTCTTCTGTCTCTTCGGGAAATAATGATTTAAAAATAACATTAATAGTCTCTATTTTGTCTTCATTTATTTTAGCAGAAATAGTAAAACCACAAATTCTTCCTGAACCATCGTGTTCCCAATTACATTGCTTTCCTACTAAAGTCTGCAATCCTTCCTCTACTGCTTTTCTTGGAAGTATCACACCATTTAAATTGACCTTATCAATCTCCGCATAAACTGTCTTCATTATTAATAAATCAGGAGAAGGAACAACAATTCCTACTTTTTCGGCTGCAGCAATTAACTCTTGGTCAATTTCACCTTCTTCTAAAAAAGTAGTTGTTGACCTCTTTGCTATTTCAAGCAATGTCTGCGCAATTAATTTATTTTCGTTCATTATTTTGTCTCCTGTTTTTGCATATATTTTTCATAATCTGCAATAGCTGCTTCGATTGCTTTTTCTTCAACCATTCCTTCTGTTGTTAATTTTTTAATCTTTTCCATATATCTATTCAATGCATTCCATGCAATCGGATATGCTTTTTTCTCTTTTTCAGCAGGTGTACCTGGAGTCGTATTATAAACATTATTCCAAGTAGTTATCCATATTTTTCTTGCATGTTCTGGATATTTTTTTAAATAATCTGGATAATTTTTTAATGTATAAGGAGCTTTAATTAAATTATCTTTTGTTTTAGCTTCTTCTGTATTTTTACGTTTCTTTGTTTTTTCGCTTTGCTTCTCTATTTGTTTCTTAGATACGGGAACTGTCTGTTTAGTATCTATACCTTTATCTTCCTGATTCTGAATCATATGTGGATAACACGTATCACGCATTCCAGTTTCCCATTCTTTTCTTAACCGCTGCAATTCTTTATCAGGGTCAACACCTAATACTTCCTGATACGTCCTAATGGAAACCACGCCATAAACAAATCCTGACCTAAGTTGGTCTATAATTTCTTCAACATTTATTTTTAGAGGTGAATTGGTAATTTTTAATTCAACATTATCACTAAATATTTTTTTATGACCATCTTTGTTATTTGCAATAATTAAATTTATAATCTCTAATAAAACTGTCTTAAATCCATCTACCCCTGCATTAACTTCAGAAATAAAAGGTTTAGGATTTAATACAGATTCTTTTCTAGTACTCGAAACTCCCTGGATAACATCAACAAAACCTAAACCACTTAAGAGCGCTCTATATCCCTGACGATAAAGTTCTTCAGATAAAATTTTTGATAAATCAGGAATTAAATGGTCATACTTTTGGTCAAAAGGAACTGCATTTGTTGGCGTATGGTCCTTCTCTGATTTATACGTCTCTAAAGCAAGTTTAAAATTATCAACTAATGTTGCCAAATCAGAATCTTTATAATCTACTTTTCCATCTAAAAATAATTTTTCGGTTCCTTTTGTAATAACAAATAAATAAGGTAAAACTTTAGTAATAACTTCATCAGATTTTTCTTGAACCGCTTTAATACCTAAGAAATTTTTTAATACACCATTCTTAACTAAATACGGAACGGGATATTTATCAAACCATCTTCCAAATGGTTTATTTACTACAATATTTTCACTAGCTTTTGAAGGAACTGGTTTTTTCAACTCTTTATCTAAAAAATATTTATCTTCTCCTAACTTATAATTCTTATCATTTCTATCTACATAAACTGAAGCTCCATTGACAAACCAAAGAACTGTCGGAACTGAAATAGTAACATTACCTGCTGTAATATTCTTCCATGTACTAACTCTCAATAAACATAGAGAAGAACCTGACCATCTTTCTTTATAATATTCTTTCGTTAATTCGTGTATTCCAGTAGGAATACCATTGACCATAAAGTTTATCTGCGATAACCACAAGTTTAATATTTTCTCAACTGTTTCGTTATCGCTTTCTACTGCATACACTGTTTCAGATGCAGAATTGATGGCATAATTTACTATGGTATTTATCGTACCAGTAATATCATTATCCACCATTTCCTTTACCTTTATACAGCGTTCATGAAACTCTTCAGGTATGGAAATACTTCCTGTTTCAAACATATAGTCTAAAAATTTTTGGTAAAGACTTAATCCACTTGCCATAATATTCTCCTATTCTTTTATGATTTATTTCCAAAACTTCCCCCGCCTAACTTTCTACGTGGGGCGGGATTTATATTTTTAAATTCTGTTTGCCAATCAACTATCGCAAACACCTGAAAAGCCTGAAAAAGGTGATTTGCAGTTTTATTTCCATATACTGTGCGCTGTCCAGACTTCATTACAATTACCCCATCTATCTGCGCATCAAATTTAATATCATAAAGACATTTTATTTTATTATTATAAAAAATATGTTTTAATCTTTGAATACTCCAATCAACGATATATTCTTCTACATGTTCTGATGTAGCATTTCCTTTTTCATCCTGTTTAAACCCTATCGCAATCTTTTCATTGAATGAAACGGGAAATATATGTTCATCATTTTCTTTATTATAATCCTTTGCTAAATTACAAAAGAGCGATTTTCCTCCACCAGAAGTAATATCAATACCTACTACATTTGCCTTTAAAGTTTCTATTAAAAATCTAACTATTTTCTCATTTTCATCTGGAGCAATTTTAAATGTGGTGATGTTATAAATATATTTATAGACATCTTTTATCTTGCTCAAGACAATGATTTCTGTGGGCGCTCCACCTTCACCAATATCCATATGTATATGTAATGATTCCGCATTATTTGGTCTTTCTACTATTACAATATCTTTAAATCTAAAATAATTGTTTGTATTTATTTCAAACGTTTTTATAGGAAATGGAGTTCCAAAAGCATCTCTAATATAAGTTTCCCTAACTTTTTCTATAATAAAAACCGATTCACCGTTTTCAATAACCTGACCATC
>JAJFTX010000170.1 GCA_021372715.1 Methanobacterium sp.
ATTTAATTGAACATGTTGAGGGGTTGTTGATTATCATGACCCAGCAGGATAAAAAGGGAAATGATAAGGAAGTTTATGCGTTTAATCGTGACGGAGATTTCACCATCCATACCAGGAAAATAAATATGAAAAAGTACAAACGCAAAAAGAAACATGATGTTAAATCAGAGCTGGATAACACCCGATTAGATATGATACAATAATCCAGACCAAATAATTACAGTATGTTATAAATAAGGTAAATGGTTAAGTGGGGATAAAATGGGGAATCAAATTAAATTTTCATCGGAATCAAGAGAAAAACCATCCTCTGGTGAGAATACCGCACAGGAAATGGAGAATATCCAGTTAAAAAACACTAATCGTAAGTTAATATCTAAATTAGACCAACAAAAACAATTGAATAAGAAGTTGAAAATGGAATTAAAATCACTTCAAAGTAAACAGGAATCAATAGATATTAATAAGCAGAAGAAGGATATTCAGTCTCTTAAAAATAAAAATGATAATTTGGAAAAATTACTGTTACAGTCTCAAAAGGAAATAAAGAACCTCAAAAATGAAATAAAAAAACTTAAAAACGAAACTATTCCCAATTCAAAAAGCAGCAGTCCCTGGGATAAATTAAAAAAATTAAGAAGTTAAAATAAATAATTTTTTATTTCAGTTCATTGATGTTCACAGAACCAGATATCTCTAGGGAATATCCGTTTTCAAAGGCCATGGTCAGTTGAGTTTCCATTAGTATGTCATCTTGCCAGGCCAGATATTCCAGGAATTTATTTCCCTTCAGTTTCCCTAGTCCTATGGATTTAAATTTACCGTTCTTCTCGGTTTTTCCTATTTTTATATTATTTGCTTTTATGCTTAAGCTGTAGGTTTCTTCTAAATCAAGGTTATCGGTATCTTCAAAGACTAAAATTATCTCCTGTAAATTACTGGTTTTTTTAGGGCGTTTTTTCTTAGTTTCAATTAAAATCTCTCCCCTTCCTTTTTCCAGCTCTTTCCAGGTATCCTCCAACCATTCTTCACCTAATTCCAGGTCATCCATCATATACCATCACCTTTTAGAGTACTAGACTTCCTAAAATAATATATTAAAGCTTTTTTAACATTTTAATACTGATGATTAATATATTTTATCCTGATTAAATTTGTATATAGATTAAATCATTGAAAATTTTAATATCATCTTACGAGAAAACATACCAACAAATCCTCCGACCATGCTGAAAACAGCTGGTATTAATAAATAAACAACACATAACGCTGCGAAAAATGCTATATTATCTGCCATTACAGGGTTTGTAAAGTAGTTTGTTATGAAGTAGTAAAAATACAGGATCACCACCAATCCAGAGATAAGGGCAGCGTAAAAGCCGTTTGAAATACCTGATCTGATATTTCCACCAGCTAAGAGTGCACCTATCAAACCACCGGCTACCCATATTAAAAATGCTATGGTGTTGTTATATAATACAAAATTAGGTGAATAGGGATCTGCTGAGAAAATATAGTATGATGAAAGCATAATTATTGCGCCGATTAATATACCAGCTAGTCTTCTGAAATTGAATTTATCTATGAAAGTTTTATCTTCAATATCTTCCACATAATTCAAATATCCCCCACATCTACATCTGTCAAAATCGTCTGGATTTTCACCCTCCTCCAGTTGATAATATCCATCACACCTTTCACAGATCAAATAACCCATAAAATCACTGTATACAAATTAGTTACAATAGTATTTAAGAAGTTTTAATATTTATTCTTTAATATCATCACAATAAAATCTTATATCACTCATTTTATAACCATGAATAAATTAGATATAAAAAAATAAAATTCTGGGCTTTAGTTAAGAAATATTTAAAAAAAATAGATTAGTACCCTTTTATCTTCTTGGCTTTAAAGGGTATATTTCCCAGGATCCCGTCGATGAATTTGGATATGAAACTTTCCTTAGGTACATCTGGTTGATAATATTCCTTATCCACCAGATATGCTGCTAATTCCATGAAAATATTGGATGTTGGAGATTCAGGTTCTTCTACAGTGAATGGCGTTCCATATGCAAAGAAACTGATTAATTCATCATCTTCAGGTATTATGGTAATTATGGGTACTTCTAATATGGATTCTATCTCATCTGGTGTTAAAAATTCCTCATAATACTGATTTCGATTAACCACCACTCCTAATATGTCTATATCCATTCTCTCAGCGATGAGTTTTGTCTTCAGGGTATCGGTAATAGAGGTAACTTCTGGGGTGGTTACCAGGATCATCTCATCAGCAGGCGACATAGCAGCCAGAGCATCTCGTTCTAAACCGGCTGGAGAATCTATGATAATTATATCCACATTACCTATGAGATCTTCAAAAACCTGTTCCATCCTGCTTCTTTTAACTTTTTTAAGATTGGGTAACGATAGACCCGCAGGCACTATCTGAACCCCTCCTGGACCTTCATATACAGCATTATAGATATTATCCTTCCCAGATAAAACATCCTGCAGGGTAGCTTTTTTCCCTTCTAATCCTACAATAAGTTCCAGATTAGCCATTTTTATATCCATATCCATGATTAAAACATCTTCTTCCAGTAAGGATAGTGCTATGCCTAGATTTGCGGCTACTGTTGTCTTTCCTACTCCTCCTTTTCCAGAAGCTATGGCAATTACTCTTGTCATGGGGACACCAAAATAATTTTTTTAAAATCTTTTAATTTTTATATTCAAATTTTAGATAACTATCAAAGATTTTTTATTTCACATTAAAATAAAAATATCAAAATTTTTTGTGACTCCAGTCCCCAATGATGAGATCATCCCATATTAATGACAGATCAGAGTATCATGGCAAAATAGAATAATTAACAGATAATTAAAACTTTTCAATTAATAAAAAAATTCAAACATACAAAATATATCCCTGAACAGAAATAATTAAAACCATAAAACCATCAATCACTGCAATGAGATATATAAAATCAACAACCACTAACAAAATATGCCTATAAAAAACAACCCCCCACTAAAATATGGTATAAAAAAAACAAAAACCCACAAATAAAATGAACTATAAAAAAAACAACCAATGACAAATACCTTATAAAAACATAGATCAATTAGACTCGAACTCTATATTCATCCACTAAAAAAAACTAGAAAGGAATATATTCAATTAAATATTCCTTTGACAGATCCAATAGCTCTTATTTAACATACTGTTTAACATTTTCTCGGATAATAGCAGAAGCACCTAATTTTTTAATTCCTTTAAGCATTTCTGGAAATTTAGTCTTGGGAATTAAAACATTAACCTGGGAGAAGTTTCTTCCCTGGGCTATGGTAGGTTCATCTGAACAGAAACCTCCTTTCTGAAGAAATTCCTTAACCTCCTGAGCAGCTTCATTGGCTATGTTGAATTTCACATCAAAATACTTCCGGGCCTTAACCGCACCAAATAACTGTTCATAAATCATCTCAGCCTTATCCATCTTTTCGCCTGTACAACTGGGACCAGCATATAATCCTGCGCTTGAATCCATGATGGTCTCCAGGGTTTTTAGCCCTGCCTTTCTCAGACTGCTTCCGGTCTGAGTATTATCCACAATCAGATCAGCTCCCTTGGCTATGTACACTTCAGTTGCTCCGTCTGAGTTGATTATCTGAACTTTTTTATTATCTCCATTGGTCAGTCCTCTGATCTGGATTAATGGAATACTATCCGGGAATACTTCCTGATATCCGGGGTTGGCTATGATAAGTTCTCGGGTCAGGTTAGGATACTCAGTGAAACATAAAATAGGAGTTTTCCTATCTTTATTCGCCTGGAAAAATTCGGTTAAAGATTCGTATGGTGCACTGTTTGGTATGGCTACCACTAGTCGGGTTTGACCATAATCCAGATCACCTATCTTGATGATGGATTCTTCCTGATTACCCACAGATTCTTCGCTGACCCAGTCCTCTCCAATAATAGCTATATCAACCATTTCACGATTAAGTTCTACCGGAGCGCTTTGGGGTCTGGTTAGATATGCTTTAATCTCTGGATCATTAACTACATTAATCTCATAATCTTCCTTACCAGGTTCGTATCCTTTAACTTCATAACCTGCATCTACTAATAATTTGTAAGTATTTCCTCTATTAACATTATTTAAACTCCCCTTTGGGAGACCTAATACTATTTTTTCCATATATTAAAGCAAATGAAAATGTGATATAAATTTTTCTATTACACAAAAGAGAAAACAGGGTAACAGGTTTTTAATATATGATTTATTTGAAAACATGAAATTATTTCAATAAAACTAATCATCCAAAAGATCGTCTGAAACCACTGAAAACATCCTTAATAGACTGTAATAAAGGATGTTTAACTTGGGGAGTTGTTTTCATGCTCTCCAATCGTTCCACGCGAAAATAGATAGGTGGATGGGTGTCGAAGGATAACCAGCCCGGGAAGCGCACCTTTGATACTCTTTCCATCTGCAAGCGGGTATAACCAATTTTTCTAAGTGCATCGGCCAGGATTTCTGGTTGTCCTATTTTCATAGCTGAGAGAAGGTCTGCTCTGGTTTCGAAGAACTTGGCTATGAAGAATATGGCAGCGAATACCACTATAATGTAGATTATTGGATTTATAATGACGAGAGGATAGAACAGGGTGAATCTAAGTATGAATTCTCCAGAGATTATGGAGAACAGGATCAAGGGATCTCTTCCCTGCAGATGTCCCATTTCATGTCCCAGTACACTGAGTATCTCATCTTCCTCTAATTGTACCAGTAATCCAGTGGTTATTAGTACTAGTCCTCTTTTGGGACTGGGTCCAGTGGCTGCGGCATTGGGGATCATGGTGTTGGAGATGACTATTTTAGGTACCGGAAGGTCGAATGCCTTACTTGCTCTTATAACTATATCATAAACATCGATTACCTTCTCCAGTCTGCTTTGTGGGTTGCACTGGAAGCCGTAGCTTTCCATGATCTCTTCTCCTAACTGGCAGGTGGGTTGTTTTCCTACTGCTAGTGTTTTATTGTAGATTTTCTGTTTCATCTGGGTGACGGTGTTCTTTCCAAACTTCTTCTGGAACTCCTGGAATTCATTAATTGGTAGTTGATATTCTAGGATATGCACCCGAGGATTCTGGGAGGTGATCCTCCATTTATTCTGGATGAGATAAATCTTATCTGAGAAAAGTACTATTATGAGTTGGAATATTATCACAGCAGCAATGGCGAATACTATATCCAGTAAAATGAATATAGTGATGTTAATCATGAAGAAAATAACGTATAAGAGTATAAGGTTACTGCTGAATAATCTATCTGAGAATTTTCCTCTTGCAGTTGGTGCCTGTTCTGGTATGACTTCTTCACCTTCTATCCAGGCGAAAAATAATGTCGAATGACGTATATTATCCTCAAAGAGCTGTACTAGAAAGAATATGTCTTCTTTTATTACTGTTATGAAATCTGATGATACGTTGTCTTCCGGTCTGAGTATCAGCTTAAGGGGATCGGTTGGTATTATCTCTGCATCGACAATTCCGGTGTTACTTGGTTCCTGTGCTTTGAAGATTAGTTTATAATTTTCTTCATTTCCTCTGATAAAAATACTGGTGAATATTTCTCTTTTGGGGAGCAGATAGTTTTCGTTGATAAAATCCAATATCTCCCTTCTGTGGGATGGAGCTATCTCCAAGTCCACGGTGTAGATCTTCTCTTCTAACATTTATGTCCATTTATATATTTTATTTCAACAATGAGTGATAAAAATGAATATAATTATGACCTTAATCGTGGTTTTCTAACAGTATTTTTAGGTCCACATTTAGATTGAGTAACAATCTAATGGAACTATTTTAAGCCTAATCTATTAATTGGTATGGGATTAATTATCGGTTTTGTATTATTCGTAGTTGTGGTTTATCTGTTATGTTAGCTTATTGCTCAATTGGACAATTAACAGCTGCAAATGCCAAATCAATCTACAAGTACTGCATCATCCATATCTCATTCTGGTTTAATATCATCTACGGAATGATAGGATGCGATGGAGATGGATTTTTTTTTAGTTTTATATCCTGTTTTATTCTATGGTGCTTTTTTGGTGTCTTTTTTCGTGGTTTTTTCTTTTAAAAAATCTTCTATTTTCGTAATAACCTGGTTCATAAATTCATTTTGATTATTTTGATTTGTTGTTTCAGTAGGTTTTTCATTTGTTTCAGTGTATTTATCATCTGTTTCGGTATATTTCTGTATCAGTTTTACGATGTTAGTTGTGGTCATATTAATGTTTGAAGCTGTGTTGCCCAGTGAATCTCTGTTATTTATATCTAATTCTAGAAGTCTTAACGATAATTGTTGTTGGTAGCTGTTAATGATGATGGATAATTGACTTAAATCACTCATATTATTATGGATCTTTTCAACAGGACGGAAGAGAAGGAGCACGACTAGATCAGCAATGCCCAAAGTACCGCTAAATAAAGAGTTCAGTGAAGCTACACCAAATAATGCTGCTAAGATTGGTATAAGTAGTAACACAACACCTAAAATAAACATAGAAATGTATAATATAATTGTAATATTATAGGATGTGTTCATTTTCTTTTTTAACTGCATGAAAAGTTTTTCATTTTCATCATAAGACTTATTTACATCATTATCGAATTTTATAAGTAAATCCTTATTTTTATCTATAATCTTTTCTTCAGTTAAACCCGAAGGCAATTTGTTATTAATAATTTACACCCCCTCTTTTTATTATTTATATGCTAAATATTATTTAAATGTTATCAATCATTAATTAAAAGATTTAATCAACAAAATAAAAACAATAATAGTAATAGAATTGATACCAAAGCATTAAAAAAAAATAAAATTCGAGTCAAGAGAATATAATTATAATATGAGTACAATCATCATTTTTTTGGAATATTTTTGATTAATTGCATTTTTCTTTGTACTAACTTTTACTTATCCACATAATGATTATCATACCCATCCTCTATCTCTTAATACTTATTATTATGATTAATTTAATCATATGTATTATAAACACTAAATATTTACGTTTGAGATACAGATTCGTTTTTAAGTCCAATTAATAAAGTTTATATTATCAATCATAGTTAAGATAACTATTGATTTGAATTAAACCAGATATAATAGATCTTTTAGATTAATATTCATGGTAAGAGTATGTTATTAGAAATTAAAGAAAATCCTTCCAATGATGAAGCTGTGGAACTTATTGAAGAAGCAATTTCCAAGAGGGCTTTTTTAGTATTAATCGTATGTTGTAAAGTGAACTATGAGGGTAGGGCAGTGAGTAAACTTGGTCTGGGTGAGAGGACCATAATAATTAAAGGAGATGGTTCCTTCATTATTCATCAGGATAGAAAGTTAGAACCAGTTAACTGGCAGCCTCCTAAGACTAAATTAAAGACCATTTTGAAGGATGGAAATATAAAAATCATCGGTAAGAGAAGAAAACCTGAAGAGAAGTTGGAACTGATAATCACCAAAGTACATGTGATCTCCTATCATTTAGGCTCTGACCAGGAAGATTTAGAACTGGCTGGTTATGAGGAGGATATGAGGCAGATGATATTAAAAAACCCAGAATTAATCGAAAAAGGGTTCAGACCAACATCAACAGAATACCAAACTGCACAAGGCTTTATAGATATATATGGAAAAGATAATACGGGTAAAATAGTAATAATCGAATTAAAAAGTAGAAAAGCCGGTATTAATGCAGTGAAACAGCTTAAAAGATACATGGACTGTTTTTTAGATCATAAAAATTTTGTAAGAGGCATATTAGTCTCTCCCTCCCTAACTGAAGATGCTAAAGAACTTTTAGATCAAAATAAAATGGAGCATATAAACTTATCACCCCCTAAAGAACTTAAAAGCCAATCAAACATAACCTTAGATTCATTTACAACCAGACAATGAAAATAATTATCAGGGATAAGTTATTATATAATAAATATTAAAAATATCATTACTATTAACATTCTCAATGGGGATAAGGATTTACTTTGAGGAAGTAAAATGGCCTACTGGATATGTGATAAATGCAAGCTTTACTTTCCTGCACGAAATGAAGATAAAGTCAATATGCGATGCAAATGTGGTGGAAAGTTAACTTATCATGAAAAGATACCACTTGAAACTGAAGCAGGAACCCGGGTTTATAACTTCTCACCCACCATGCAGAAGTTGATTATGGGCTATGAATCCGCACTATCCCGGATTATCCTTAACTGTATCGATGAGCTTTATTTCCCGGTTAGCACTAAAATTACCATGCTGATTTTGCAGGGAGTACAAACTCCCTTCATCAAAAAACATAGGCTTTATGAACTGGAAACCTATTCTATGCTCTCTAATTTCAGTCAAAATAATTTATTGGTTATCATTGAATCATTGATGAATAAAAATTTCTTAAAACTAGAACACGTATCCCGTTATGATAGTAAACCAGTTTCCAACCTTACAGATGAAGGTCTAGGTTATGTGAGCATATTAAAACTCACTGAGGAAGGTAAAACCTTTAAAACAAGTGATGAAAATGTTTATTTCGGTTTTATGGAAGAATTAGACATTTTAAAAGCCTAATTTTATGAATTTTCATTTAAAACTATAATACTAATTTTAGTTTGAACCAATACTAACTAATAATGTGCCAATCAATATAAGAAAATAAAAACAATATTAGTTTGGAACAATACTAACTAATATTGGATGAATTAGATATATGACCCGTAAGAATAGATAAAATATAAATATAATGGAAACTAAATTTCCTTCAGACTTTAATTACATATTAAAGACAATTGTCTGATATAATATTGGCCTGGGGGAAATTATGAATATTTTTACACTATTATCAATGGCCGTTTTCCCCTTATATGTATTTTTGGGATGGTATGTATATAACCTAGAATCCAGCGCCAGGTTGAACAAGATATTCCTCATTTTCTCTGGGAGTTTTGCGATCTGGGCCTTTACATTTACATTCTTTTACACATCTCCGGATATGGATAGTGCCTGGTTCTGGTATAATCTATCCGCCCTTGGAAGATTCTTCTACCCTGCCTTACTGTTAAATCTGGCTTTAATATTCACTGAAAATAGGTTAATAAGCAAGAAATGGTATTATTCAATTCCCCTATACATTCCCGGCATCATATTCTTATATGCAATTCTCACCGGACCCTTCATCACCCAAGATCTTATTTTTATCAACAACAACTGGTACGAAATCCTCATCATCAACAACAGCTGGTGGTATGCTTATAATTTATATTATCTTATCTACGTTCCCCTATCCTTAATTTTAATGGGATG
>JAJFTX010000191.1 GCA_021372715.1 Methanobacterium sp.
GAAGAAAAATCTAAAAAAAAAGGATTGCTGGGTAGGAAAAAATCAGTCAATAACATAGTTAAAAAGAAAAAAACCATAAAAAAAGCAAGAGCATCAGACATAGCTGCCTATGAGATGATTGAAAATTTAGTCAACGACTATCTTAAACAGATCAAAGAATCACGCATCTACATAAAAAATCACATCCAGAAAAAAGTAGATTAAATAAAATCCAATATGCAGGTCAGAATAATGTTAGAAGTGGAAGTTAAAGCCCATATATCCGATTTTAAAGAAATAAAAGATAAATTAGTTGAAATAGGTGCTGTTAAGCAGAGAACTGAGCATCAGGAAGATATTTACTTTAACGCACCCCACAGGGATTTTGCCCAGACAGACGAAGCATTAAGAATACGTAAAATCCCTCGAAAAGAAGGTTATGAAATTATTCTGACTTACAAAGGCGCCAAATTAGATAAATCCAGTAAAACTCGTCAAGAAATTGAGGTTAAAATCGAGGACTCCCAAAAAACAGGGTTAATTCTGGAGAATCTCGGTTTCAATCCAGTTAAAACCATTAAAAAAGACAGGATAATCTATCTACTTGATGAATTCATCATCACATTAGATAAAGTATGGGAAGTAGGTAATTTCGTGGAGATAGAAAGAGATCTAAACGAAGGGGAAGATTATCAGGAAATACTGGATAAAATATTCGATACTTACCGAATTTTAGGGATAAATGAGGGATTTGAAAGAAGATCCTATCTGGAACTCCTTGAATTAGGCAGAAAATGATTGTTAATTTTAATATAACACCATCCCCAAAAAATGATAATATAAGTTAAATCCCCAAACATTAATTAATAAAATTTAAGAATAAAAAAACATCTAAAAGAATTCTTAAATAAAATGATAAAATTATTTCTCATATATCCTTAACAGAATAAAATCATTATTTAAAAGTAAAAATATAAGGTGGAATCGATTTGGAGTATTATGTAAGTCCCTTTAACCATTCAACAGAATTAAAGTTCCCAGATAAGATCACCATATACGACACAACATTAAGAGATGGTGAACAAACCCCGGGAGTATGTCTCAGAACACCGGAAAAAGTAAGAATCGCTCGGAAACTTGACGAACTAAAAATTCATCAAATAGAAGCCGGATTTCCTGTAGTTTCCAATGAAGAGAAAAGATCCATCAAAGCCATAATGAATGAGGATTTAAATGCTGATATTCTAGTCTTATCACGTACTAAAAAAGAAGATATCGACACCGCCATCGATTGTGGTGTGGATGGAATAATAACCTTCATGGGCACCTCCAACCTTCATCTAAAACATAAAATAAAGATGAGTCAAGAGGAGATCTTGAACATATGTATGAGTTCAATTGAACACGCCAAAGATCATGGTCTGTTTGTAGCTTTCTCTGCAGAAGACGCTACCCGTACAGATCTTGAATTTTTAAAGAAACTATACAAAAAAGCAGAAGACTATGGTGCTGACAGAGTTCATATAGCAGATACAGTAGGGGCAATCAGCCCCCAAGGGATTAGTTATCTGGTAAAAGAATTAAAATCCCAATTAAAAACAGACATAGCCCTACATTGTCATAATGATTTTGGAATGGCACTTTCCAATTCCATATCTGGACTCCTAGCAGGAGCAAATGCTATTTCAACCACTGTTAATGGGATAGGTGAAAGGGCAGGTAACACCTCTCTTGAGGAGTTGGTAATGGCTCTTAAATTGATATATAATGTCGATTTAGATTTCAATATAAAGATTTTCTATGAATTATCCAAACTGGTGGAAAAATTAACTAACATGAAAATACCGGAAAATAAACCCATCGTAGGTCGAAACGTCTTCAGACACGAATCAGGCATACACGTGGACGCTGTTTTAGAGGAACCATTAACATATGAGCCTTTTTTACCTGAATTAATTGGACATCAAAGAAGAATTGTTTTAGGAAAACATTCTGGTTGTCGGGCAGTTAAGGCCAAACTAAATGAATGTGGTATTGAAGTATCTCGAGACGAGCTATGTAAGATCGTGGAAAGAGTGAAATTTCAACGAGAAAAAGGCAAATACATTAACGATAAGCTTTTCAATGAAATTGTTAGATCCGTACGTGGCCCCGTGGACCTTTAAATGAATAAATATAAATTTTAAATGATGAAATATATGCTTATGACCATTTAATCTCGAAATATAAGTCTCAAAACCTTTAAATCCCAAAATTTATATTTTAATAATCTTTAAACTTAAAAAATTGATCATAATGCTGTTTACAAACTAACATAGGAAAGAAGCTTTATGAACATCACTGAAAAAATTCTAGCCCATGCATCCGGAAATAAAGAAGTCCATCCTGAGGAGATCATTGAGGCCCAAGTAGATCTAGCTATGAGTCATGATGGAACATCTCCCCCCACCATAAAAACCTTCCATCAAATTGCCAATAAAGTTTGGAATCCAGATAAAATAGTTATGGTATTTGATCATAATGTACCGGCTAATATCATAGGTTCTGCTGAATTCCAGAAGATAACCCGAAAATTCGCTAAAGAACAAAATATTAAGAAAATTTACACCCATGGAGAGGGCATTTGTCATCAGGTGCTCCCTGAAAAAGGTTTCATTAAACCAGGGACAGTGGTAGTTGGTGCTGATTCTCACACATGCACCTATGGAGCATTCGGTGCGTTTGCTACAGGTATGGGGGCTACAGATATGGCCATGGTATTTGCAACAGGTAAAACCTGGCTGATGGTTCCCCATACATTTAAAATAACGGTTAATGGAACACTGCAGGAATATGTTACACCAAAGGATTTAATCTTAAAGATAATAGGCGAAATAGGTTCATACGGAGCAACCTATAGAGCTTTAGAGTTTACCGGTCAAACCATTGATAACATGGATGTTCCGGGTAGGATGACCATGTGCAACATGGCTGTGGAAAGTGGGGCTAAAAGCGGGATAATGGAACCTAACCCGGCTGTTTTAAATTATTTAAAAGCCAGAAATGTATCATCATTTGAAATATATAGGTCTGATAAAAATTCTGATTATGAAAGGGAATACTATTTTGAAATCGATGAATTAGAACCCCAAATAGCCTGCCCCCATAACGTGGATAATGTGCATCCGGTGTCCAGTGTACTGGGTACAAATATAGATCAAGCTTTCATAGGATCCTGTACCAATGGACGTTTGGAAGATCTGCAGGCAGCTGCGAAGATCCTGGCGGGTTCCAGAGTGCATGAAGATGTTAGGCTCATAATAGTCCCTGCTTCGAAAAAAATATACCTTGATGCTCTGGAAGAGGGTTTAATAGAAATATTCCTAAAAAGCGGAGCCATAATATGTAATCCTGGTTGCGGACCGTGTTTAGGGGCTCATATGGGCGCTTTAGGTAGGGATGAAGTTTGTATCGCCACCACCAACCGTAACTTCGTTGGTAGAATGGGAGACCCCAAATCAGAGGTATATTTAGCCAATCCGATTGTAGTTGCTGCATCAGCGATAGCTGGAGAAATTCATATTCCTGAAAGGAAATGAACCACTTATACTTATGGATTATAGAGATTAACATGCGAAAACCCTGACGGAGACATATCATGGATCAGAGTATTCTTGATGAAATAAAAAAAATTGAAAATAAGGTTGGAAAACTTTCCAGTGCCCAAAAAATACTTTTAACAACAGATGGCTCTGTAACCACCATACTAGATGTTTTAAAGGGCCATGTTAATATTAATACCCTAGTACAGGAGTTCGTCCCGGCTGACAGGAAAATGGCACATGATTTAAACATTAATGTAGGAGACACTGTTAACTATAGAGTAGTGGTTATCAAAAGCGAAACCCCTTTAATATACGCTATTTCTTTGGTTCCCTTGCAAAGATTAAGTAACGACTTTAAAGAGGACTTAATCCGGGCCGATATACCCATCGGCAGGATATTGAAAAAACATAATATAGAATCCAGAAGGGAAATAAAATCCGTTTATGTTCAAAATGCAGAAGAAGAACTTAAAGAGATTTTTCAAACAGATTCTCCCATGCTTAAAAGAACATATAACATAATCCATCAAGATGAAATTCTTATTTCTTTGAAAGAAATATTCCCTTACAGTTTATTCCAGGAATAGGGGGTTGTTTGTAATGGGTGTGAAGTTTAAGGATATTGTAAATCCAGAATCATTAAGATTTGAAGATTTACAGGGAAAAATTGTAGCATTAGACGCTGCTAATATAATCTACCAGTTCCTATCCAGTATTAGACAGGCCGATGGCACTCCCTTAATGGATCATCAGGGAAAGGTAACCTCTCACTTCAGCGGGATTCTTTACCGTACTACATCCCTAATAGAGAAAGGGATAAAACCATTCTATGTTTTTGACGGAGAAGCCAGTATATTAAAAAAGGGGACACAAATTAAAAGAAGTGAAATAAAAAAAGAATCCAAAAAAAAATGGAAACAAGCCCTGGAGGATGGAAACATCCAAGAGGCCCGGAAGTATGCAGTAAGAACTTCTCGAATGTCACCAGAGATCGTTGAAGGATCCAAAAAACTTTTGGAATTTATGGGAATCCCCTATGTACAGGCCCACGGTGAAGGTGAAGCACAAGCATCCTATATGGTGGAGAAAGGGGATGCCTGGTGTGTGGGATCACAGGATTATGATTGTATACTCTTCGGAGCCACTAGGATGGTAAAAAACCTAACGATCACTGGTGGAAAAGCCAACCTAGAAATGATAAAACTTGATAAAGTATTAGAGGAACTGAAAATAAGTAGAGAACAGTTAGTTGATGTGGCCATTTTAGTCGGTACTGATTTTAACCAGGGAATAAAAGGTATTGGCGCTAAAAAAGGTTTAAATTTAATCAGAAAATATGGTGATGTATTTTGCGTCCTAGAAAAGGAGGATTATGAATTGGATGTTGATCCCCATCTTCTTCGTGAAATATTTTTTGAACATGACTTCCTATCTGATTATCAGCTGGAATGGAAAGACCCTGATAGAGAAGGTACTATGGATTTTCTAGCGGGAGAACATGATTTTTCAGAGGATAGGGTGGCCAATGCACTGAAAAAACTAAAAAAACTAGATAATAGCCAGAGTAGTCTGGAGAAGTGGTTCTGAAAGGATCCGGACCTTTTAGAAAAAGATCCCATCAAAAAGTTCTAAAAAATATAAAATAATTTCAAAGTAATTCAATCAATTTATAAAAATTTATTAATTAAATTAAAAATCCCTAAAATATTTAAAAGGGAGGATAATCCCCGAATATCTCCCATGCATATCTCTGGGAGGTTTCAACCTGTTCTGGATATATCTTGCTTGCTTTATTTTCCAGATCAGCCCTACTTTTAGCTCCGGCTAGTACTTTGAGAAAATCCTTATATACTTCTAAAGACTCATCTGAGGGTTGACATGGTATTTCTAGAGTGATGCAGATATTTTCTTTATCGAATATTTTGGTACGGATTAGGGGTGATACTGAACCTATGAGAACTCCTTTTTCTAGTTCTATTAATGGAGGAACACCTAATTTCTTTTTCCTGCTTAGATCGGTGAGGGTTTGAAAGTTCTCTGATTTGTAACAATGTAATTCGATGTACATATCGGGTTTATAATAACTGATCAAATCTAATACTTCAAGACCTGTCTCTGATTCATAGTAAAGCGGATTTAAAGTGCTAATATACTTGCTTTCATCACAGTTGTATACAACCAGACATCCATCCTGTACATCATCATCTGATATACTTTCAAGAGCTTTAATGGTAGTTAATCCTTCTTTACCATGAACTCCACCTATAAATAAGCGTTTAAGTCCATCTCCCTTGTTAATAATTTTAAATAACCCCATTGATCCACCTAACTATGAATAGGTTGTTAAATAATTAGAGTTCTTAAACAAACTCTTTTCATTCACATTTTAAATAAAAAAAAAATGTTGGGGTTCAGGTACCCTGTTCCCATCCTTCCAGATATTCTTTCTGTTTGGGTGTTAACTCATCGATTTCTATTCCCATAGATTTTAGTTTAAGTTCAGCCACATATCTATCAGTTTCATCCAGAGTTTTATAAACATCTACCTCTAAATCATTGTCTAACAAATATTTAGCAGATAATGCCTGCATAGCAAAGCTTAAATCCATTATTTCAGCAGGATGACCCTGTCCTCGCTCACCAGCTAGATTAACCAACCTTCCTTCCGCAAGTAAATAAATTTTACGCCCATCATTCATGATGTACTCGTCGATATCTGGTTTAATCTTTTCCTGGACTTTAGACATTTCTATCAGGTCATTTTGATTTATTTCCACATTGAAATGTCCAGAATTAGCTAGGATACAACCATCTTTCATATATTTGAAATCATCCCCAGATATAACATCAACATTTCCAGTTGCGGTGATTAACATATCCGCGTGTTTAACTGCTTCCTCCACCTTCATTACACGATAACCATCCATTCGGGCTTCTAATGCTCTTATGGGGTCTATTTCGGTGACTATTACATTTGCTCCTAAGCCCTGGGCTCTCATGGCAACTCCCCGGCCGCACCATCCATATCCACAGACCACTATTGTTTTACCTGCTATTAGTATGTTGGTGGAGCCCATTATGGAATCGAAGGTTGATTGGCCGGTTCCATAACGGTTATCAAATAAATATTTGGTATAAGCATCATTAACTGCCATTATCGGAAATTCTAGTGCTTTATCCTTGGCCATAGCCTTTAACCTATGAATTCCTGTGGTGGTTTCCTCACATGCACCTTTGATCTTATCTAAGAGTTCTCTTCTCTCCCGATGCACCAGAAAGATCATATCAGCCCCATCATCGATTAAAATCTCTGGTTTATGATCCAGAACCCGGTGGATGTTCTGATAATACTCTTCATCGTTTTCTTCTCTCCATCCGTACATATTAAGACCTAATGAAGCTCCAGCTGCTGTGGCGTCGTCCTGGGTAGATAAAGGATTGCATCCGGTCATGGCTACTTCAGCCCCACCTGCCTGGAGGGTTAAACCCAGATTTATAGTTTTAGGTTCCAAATGTAAACATGAACCAATGGTAACACCCTCAAAGGGTTTTTCATCTGTAAATTTCTTTTTTATATGTTCTAACACTGGCATGTGTCTTTGAACCCATTCTATTTTCTTTACACCCTGGGGGGCCAGAGATATGTCCTTTACATCGTAAGTCATCTTTTTCACCTTTTTATGATATTTCCATGTTATTAAAATAATAAACTTAAAATTAGTTTTATATTATTTAATAATTATCCCTAATATCTATTTGTGATTATATAAATATACAGAGATTAAAATATTGAATTAATGAAAAAAATATTTTCAATGACCCTTACGTATAGAGGAATAATAAAATGTCCATTATTAATTAAATAATAAATAATATTCAATCATTAAACTAAAAAAATTATCAAAAATAAAATAAGAACCATTAGATTATCTAATGGTACTGAATAAGTTCTACTTTTTCTTCGGTTTTGATCTTTTTCATAGCATCTCTGAAGTGTTTCATGGTGATTTTTTCAGTTTGTAAATCTTCTCGGAGTGCTAACATAACTGCTTCACGGGATACTGCTTCGATATCAGCACCGACATATCCTTCTGCTTTCTTGGCCAGTCTTTCCAGATCCACATCCTTAGCTAACGGCATGTTTTTGGTATGGACTTTGAATATGGCTAGTCTAGCTTCTTCATCAGGTGTATCTACTTTAATGTGCCTGTCGAACCTTCCGGGTCTTATCAGAGCCGGATCCAGCATATCCACTCTGTTGGTCGCTGCTACTATGGCCACGTCCTGCAGTTCTTCCATTCCGTCGATTTCTGTTAAAAGCTGGTTAACCACCCTCTGGGTGACTCCTGAATCTGAACTAGCTCCTGCACGAGTAGATGCTAGGGAGTCTATTTCGTCGAAGAAGATGACTGTTGGAGCTGTTTGTCGGGCTTTTCTGAATACTTCACGTACGCCTTTTTCTGATTCTCCCACCCATTTTGACAGTAGTTCTGGGCCTTTAACTGCTATGAAGTTTGATTCGCTTTCGTTGGCCACTGCTTTTGCTAGTAATGTTTTACCGGTTCCTGGTGGGCCGTAAATGAGTACTCCTTTAGGTGGTCTGACCCCGAATTTTTCGAAGTTGTCTGGATATTTTAATGGCCATTCCACTGCTTCTCTTAATTCCTGTTTAGCTGATTCCAATCCACCTATATCATCCCATTTAACGTTAGGAACTTGTACCAGCACTTCTCGAAGTGCTGATGGCTGTATTTCTCTGAGAGCTTCTCTAAAGTCGGCTTTTTTTATGATCATTTTTTTGAAAGTTTCTTGAGGTATCTCCTCTTCTGGTTTTATATCTGGAAGTACTCGTCTTAAAACTCTCATTGCAGATTCTTTACATAGAGATTCCAGATCTGCACCGACAAAACCATGGGTGGTCTCTGCTATTTCATCCAGATCTACTTTTTCATCCAAGGGCATGCCCCTAGTATGTATTTGTAGAACTTCTCTGCGCCCGTCTTTATCAGGTACACCTATTTCTATCTCTCGATCGAACCTTCCTGGTCGACGTATAGCTGGGTCCAGAGCATCCGGTCTATTAGTGGCTCCGATAACCACTACCTGTCCTCTGGTTTTTAATCCGTCCATCAGGGTTAATAGTTGAGCTACTACTCTTCTTTCTACTTCACCGGATACTTCTTCTCTTTTAGGTGCTATGGCGTCTATTTCATCTATGAATATTATGCTGGGGGCGTTTTCTTCTGCTTCTTCAAAGAATTCTCTTAATCTTTCCTCCGAACCGCCCACATATTTACTCATTATCTCCGGGCCTTGGATGGCTATGAAATGGGCGTCTGTTTCGTTGGCTACTGCTTTGGCTAATAGTGTTTTTCCAGTTCCTGGTGGTCCGTGCATCAACACTCCTTTGGGTGGTGATATTCCCAGTCTTTCAAAGAGTTCAGGTCTTTTTAGTGGAATTTCTATCATTTCCCTGACCTTTTGAACTTCTTCTTTGAGTCCTCCAATATCCTCATAGGTTACATCTATTAAGGTTTTTACTCCGTCGAGTTTGGATACATCAACTGGATTGGGCTGGATTTCTATCTCGCTC
>JAJFTX010000221.1 GCA_021372715.1 Methanobacterium sp.
ATTACGAGAATAAGACTCATAAAACAATTTAAAATCATTTTAAAAGGGAGAAATATAATTTAATAGTTTATAGGAGAGAATAGCTTGCAAGGAATTTTAAAGAAAATTTCCCAGATAAATTTCGGTCTTCTGTCTCCTGAGAACATCAGAAAGATGTCGGTTACCAAGATCGTAACCCCAGACACCTATGATGAGGATGGTTATCCCATAGAAGCCGGATTAATGGACCCCCGATTAGGGGTGATTGACCCTGGTTTAAGATGCAGATCATGCGGATCTAAAGGGGGAGACTGTCAAGGACATTTTGGACATATAAACCTGGCTAGACCAGTAATACATGTTGGATTCGCCGATACCATTCATAAAATACTAAGATCCACCTGCAGCAGTTGCGGAAGAGTTCTATTAACAGAAAGTGAAATAATAGATTATAAAGATAAATTAGAGGCCAAATATAAAAACGAAGAAAGTATCACAGCCATTATTAAAGAAATATATACAGTGGCTCGCAGAGATAAGTGCCCCCATTGTGATGAAGAACAGGAAGAAATAAAGATAGATAAACCAGTTTCCATCGTAGAAGGAAATTACAAACTCACATCATCAGAGGTAAGGGAAAGACTGGAAAAAATACATGAAGATGATTATATACTGATCGGAATTAATCCAGTGGTAGCTAAGCCAGAATGGATGGTGTTAACAGTATTACCCGTCCCACCTGTAACAGTAAGACCATCTATAACTTTGGAGACAGGAGAACGCTCTGAAGATGATCTTACACATAAACTGGTGGATATTCTTCGAATTAACCAGAGATTAAAGGAAAATATGGAAGCAGGAGCCCCTCAATTAATTGTAGAGGATTTATGGGAACTTCTGCAGTATCATGTAACCACTTATTTTGATAATGAAGCATCAGGAGTACCGCCTGCCAGGCATCGTTCAGGAAGACCTTTAAAAACTTTAGCACAACGTTTGAAAGGTAAAGAAGGAAGATTTAGGAGTAATCTATCTGGTAAAAGAGTTAATTTCTCTGCTAGGACAGTTATCTCACCGGATCCTAACATCAGTATTAATGAAGTGGGGGTGCCAGAGATGATAGCTCGTGAGGTTACCGTACCAGTTTATGTAACAGATTGGAACATCGAAGACATGAGGAAACACATCGAAAACGGGCCTAAAATACATCCTGGAGCTAATTACGTTATAAGACCCGATGAACGGAAAATCCGAGTTTATGAAGAAACGAAAGATTCTATACTCGAAAAATTAGAGCCAGGATATGTTGTGGAAAGGCATTTAATGGATGGAGATATTGTATTATTTAATAGACAGCCTTCATTACACAGGATGTCCATGATGGCCCATGAAGTGAAGGTTCTACCTTATAAAACCTTCCGCCTCAACCTGTGTGTATGTCCGCCTTACAACGCTGATTTTGACGGGGATGAAATGAACATGCATGTCTTCCAAACCGAAGAATCCCGTGCAGAGGCCAAATCTTTAATGAGGGTTCAAGAGCACATACTATCTCCAAGATTTGGTGGTCCCATCATTGGGGGAATACATGATCATATATCTGGTGCATATCTTTTAACTAGAGAAGGATCTGTTTTTGAAGAAGATCATGTTCTACAAATGCTTAAAAAAGCTAAAATCCCCCTGCCCAAGAGGAAAAATGAAGAATGGACTGGTAAGGAAGTTTTCAGCCTTCTGCTCCCTGACGACCTTAACATGGTCTACAAGGCGGAGATATGCCGAAAATGTGATGAATGTCTCCGACAGGATTGTAAAAATGATGCTTACGTAGTAATAGAGGACGGTCAACTTAAAACAGGTGCAATAGATGAAAAAGCCTATGGTGCATTTTCTGGAAAAATTTTAGACTCTATAGTTAAGGATTACGGAACAGATAAAGCCCGTGAATTCTTGGATTCAGCAACCAAACTGGCCATTTCTGGTATAATGAAGAGAGGCTTCACTACCAGTACTGCAGATGAAGAAATTCCTCGGGAGGCCAAAGATCGTATAGAGGAATTACTAAGCATGGCTGAGTTAAAGGTAGAACAACTGATCGATGCCTACCATATCGATGAACTGGAAGCTCTACCTGGCCGAAGTCTCCGGGAAACACTGGAGATGAAGATCATGCAGGTTTTAGGAGAAGCCAGGGATAAATCAGGTGAAATAGCCGAAAGCTACTTTGGAATGGATAACCACGCAGTAATAATGGCTCTTACCGGTGCAAGGGGGTCTATGCTCAATTTAACCCAGATAGCCGCATGTGTTGGACAGCAGTCAGTGAGAGGTGGAAGAATAGAGAGAGGATACAGTAAAAGAACTCTACCTCATTTCAAAGAAGGCGAACTGGGTGCTAAAGCCAGTGGATTCGTACACTCCAGTTATAAAAAAGGACTGGATCCTCTGGAATTCTTCTTCCATGCTATGGGGGGTCGTGAAGGATTGGTAGACACAGCAATACGTACAGCTCAAAGTGGTTACATGCAGAGAAGACTGGTAAACGCCCTGCAGGATTTAAGTGTACAACCTGATGGTACTGTAAGAGACAACAGGGGAATAGTAATCCAGAGTAAATACGGTGAAGATGGTGTAGATCCGGCTAAAAGTGATTATGGAAAAGTAGCTGACATAGATCGTATGATAGAAGAGATGAGAATAACATCTAAAGCATCTAAATAATGAACAAATTCAAATTAAATCAAAATTGGAGAAGTTATATTTACAGACATGATGAAAGGTATTGGGTGGTTTTGTGGATATTAAGAAGGTAACAAGTGTTGTAAAGAAGAAAAAAGCCGATTTTCCTGAAAGTCTCATTCATGAGATAGCGGAAGCATCGGAAAGGCATAATTTAAAGGTTAAAGAACTGGAAAGCCTGATAGATGAAATTAAAAAGGCCTATGAACGTGCTGGGGTGGAAAATGGTGAAGCAGTGGGCACGGTAGCAGCTCAATCCGTGGGAGAACCCGGTACTCAGATGACCATGCGTACTTTTCACTATGCCGGAGTGGCTGAACTTAACGTAACTCTAGGTTTACCCCGATTAATCGAGATAGTAGATGCCCGAAAAAAGATATCAACTCCCACCATGGCCATTTACTTTGAAGAAGGATACGGTAACGATGAAGAATTTGTGCGTAAAATCGCTAATCAAATAGGTAAGATAGTCTTAAATGATATTTTGAAGGATTTCCATGTTAACTATGCTGAGATGAATATGAGTGTGGAGATCGATGAAGAAAAAGTTGAAGATAAAAGACTGGAACTTGATGTCATATTGGCCAAGATAGAAAAAGCTTTTAAAAGGGTAGAAATAAATAACAACCTACTAAGTTTTGAACCTACAATTTCTGAATCTAAACACGCCATAAGAGAACTTAGACTTTTAGCCGATAAGGTCCGTGATTTACAGATAAGCGGAGTTAAAAACATCGGAAAGGTTGTAATAAGCAAAGAGGAGTTGGAATGGGTTATACATACCGAAGGTTCAAACCTTGGCGCTGTACTTAAGATGGAAGGCGTGGATAAAACCAGAACCACCACCAATGACATACACGAAATTGAAAAGGTTCTGGGAATAGAAGCCGCTAGAAATGCTATTATTCATGAGGCCCAGAGTACCATGGAAGAACAGGGATTAACCGTGGATGTAAGGCATATAATGCTGGTGGCGGATATGATGACTTCTGATGGTTCTGTTAAATCCATTGGTAGACATGGTATAAGTGGTGAGAAAGCCAGTGTACTGGCCAGAGCATCCTTTGAAGAAACAGGTAAACACCTTTTACGGGCCAGCATCAGGGGAGAAATAGATCATCTCACCGGTATAATTGAAAATATTATAATAGGACAGCCAATACCACTGGGAACAGGTTCGGTTGGCGTTATTATGAAATCTAGAGATTAAGGAGGAAGTAAATGGACGTAGATAGAGGAATTAGAGTTGCAGTGGACACAGGAAATGTCACACTGGGATCCGTTAAATCAATACAGGGACTTAAACTGGGAAAGGGTAAACTGGTTATACTGGCCCAGAACTGTCCTGATGATATCCGGGAGGATGTACTGCATTATTCCAAATTATCAGAAATCCCGGTTTACGATTATAAAGGCACCAGCGTAGAGCTAGGATCGGTATGTGGTAAGCCATTCACCGTGGCTACTTTGACTATAAAAGATCCAGGTGACTCCAATATATTAGAAGTGATGGGGTAGTTTACGTGAGCATAAAATTTACAACAAATGAAATAAGGTACATTGCCCTTTTTGAAAGTATGACCGGAGCAACAGTCAAAGATTGCCTGGTTGATGATGAAAATGGTAAACTAACCTTCCTGGTAAAAAGGGGAGATATGGGATTGGCAATAGGAAAAAGAGGAAGTACTGTAGCTAAAGTCCAAAAAACAGTGGATAAAGGTGTGGAAGTAATAGAACACTCCGAAGATCCAGTGGAATTCATATCTAACATCATGGCTCCTGCAAAGATCAGGAGTATCAGGATACTTCAGAAGGAGAATGGGGAAAAAATAGCTACCCTAGAAACCGACGCTCGGAATAAAAGAACCGCAATCGGTAAGGGCGGTCAAAATATAGAAAGAGCAAGAGTATTAGCTAAAAGGCAACATAACATAAATAACATCGTTATAAAGTAAAATAATTTTTATGATTAATACTTTTATAATATTGAACAGACTAATTTAGGATGATAGATGTTATATTTTTCTAAAAAAATTTAAAAGATAATATTTCATGAGGAGGAATTTCATTTGCCAGGATTATTCGCAGCAAAAAAGCTTAAAAAGAACAGACAAAACTTCAGGTGGAAAGACACAGAATATAAAAGGAGAAAATTAGGATTAGATATTAAAGCTGATCCTCTGGTAGGTGCACCACAAGCTAGGGGAATAGTAATAGAAAAAGTAGGTATAGAGGCTAAACAACCCAACTCCGCTATTCGTAAATGTGTAAGAGTGCAGCTTATAAAAAATGGTAAACAGATAACAGCATTCGCCCCAGGAGACGGTGCTATTGGATTTATAGATGAACACGATGAAGTGATGATTGAGGGTATCGGCGGACCATCAGGAAGATCTATGGGAGACATTCCAGGGGTCAGATGGAAAGTTACCAAAGTTAACAACGTAGCTTTGGAAGAAATGGTTAAAGGTAAAATAGAGAAACCAGTAAGATAACCAAATTAACACTTAAATGATAATAAGAGGTAATTTTATGAGTTTTAAAGTCTTCGATAAATGGGATTTGGAAGAGGTGAAAGTAGAGGACCTTGGTCTGGTGAATTACGTTTGCCTGGATGAAGTACTGGTCCCACACACCCTGGGAAGACATGTTAAAAGACAGTTTGCAAAATCACGAGTTTCTATAGTGGAAAGACTAATGAACAAAATTATGAGAACCGAAAGAAACTCAGGAAAGAAAAACAAGGCCTATAACATAGTCAAAGATTCCATGGATATCATAAACAAGAGATCAAAACAGAACCCTTTACAAGTCCTGGTTAAAGCAGTAGAAAACACTGCACCTCGAGAAGAAACCACCAGAATAAAATACGGTGGAATCGGATACCAGGTTGCAGTAGATATTGCGCCCCAAAGAAGAGT
>JAJFTX010000210.1 GCA_021372715.1 Methanobacterium sp.
ATGATGGAGCAGAGCACACTGCATCACGGAAAGGCGCATAAAAAGAAGACGCATATTTAGCAGCATAAGACATAATCAAAGTATCATAAAATCCATTTTCATCCAAAGTTTTCCGAATCGCTTCCACTCTACCATCCATCATATCTGAAGGTGCTATTATATCTGCACCTGCTTCTGCATGGCTTAAGGCAATTTTAGAGAGATAACTCAGAGTTTCATCATTAACGATTTGATCATCTACCACTATGCCACAGTGCCCATGGGAAGTGTACTGACACATACAAACGTCAGTTATAACCACCAGATCAGTTTCTGCCTTTAATTTTCTTATGGCCTTCTGAATTATGCCTTCTTTATCATATGCCGATGATCCTTTCTCATCTTTTTTCAGGGGCATTCCAAAAAGTATCACTGAAGATAATCCTGCTTCTTCCAGGTTTTTAGCCTCAAAAATCGCATCCGTTAAAGAATATCTGAACTGGCCGGGCATGGTATCTATATGTTCTTTTTGGCCGTTTTTTAACTCTTCTTTTATATATAAGGGGTAAATTAAATCTTCAGGATTAAGTACGGTTTCTTGTAGGATTCTTCTTATTTGGAAGTCCTTTCTCAGTCTGCGCATTCTGGTGGTGGGGAATTTCATGTAGATCACCCGAAAAATATATGTTTTCCGTTTTTAATTTATTATTTAATAATTTATCCTAATGATATATACCATTTATTCACCTGAATTTATTAAAAACATGTGTCTAATTATTCTTTAATTAAAAAAAGAAGAGGATCCCTTAGTCCATAAGGTTTCTTATTGTAGTATCTTTTGGCATGTTCCACTAATAAAGCATGGTATTCCTGATAAACAGGCACATCCCTCGTTAAATTTGATTCAAACAATTCTTTAAGTTCCTTATATTTTATTTTATTATTCACCATTTTCAGATGACTGAAAATCCTCCGGGTATATGTGTCAACCACAAATTCAGGAATTTTATAGGCGTAAAGGAGTATTGAATCAGCTGTTTCAGGACCCACACCTTTAACTTGAAGTAAATCGTCTCTGACAGGTGTTCTACCATTTAATTCAATGAAAAACCTTGTTATCTCCTTTAAATATGTTGATTTCTGATTTAGAAATCCGGCGCAACGTATGGCTGATTTGAGTTTTTCATCATCTAATTGTAAAAGTTTTTCAGGTTCTAACGCATCTAACTGGTTGAGATTTTGCACTGCTCCATTGGCCTGTAGCCAGGAAGTATTCTGGGTTAAGATAGCACCGATTATCACTTCATAGATTTGATTCCTCTCCACAGGTAAATCATAATTCAAGGGATGATATCCCTGATTAATACCTGTTTTAATAGGATTCTTTCCTTTAAAATTTATTAAGGGCCACCAGCCCTGTGGACCGTATAAATGGTATAATTGTTGGTAGATCTCATATATCTGATTAACAGACTCACTCATAATCAATAAATAGTTAAAATAAACATATATCTTTATAGATTTTTAGCGGAGTGTGAAGATGAGTAAACCACAAGTAGAAACCTGGAGAATATACATCACCATTTTTGTTGGTTTAGGATGGCTGTTAGCCCTGGCCTTATGGCTAATTTTCTACGCTGGAAATTTAAGTATACTGCAAAATATAGGAGTATTCATACTATCAGTAGTGCTAGTGGCCATAATAGTCGTATTATTATGGGTTCCCTGGTCCTTTAAACATATGGAATAATCGACGTTTTTAGTTTGTATTTATCCATTTAATTATAGTTTATTAGGGTGATTGAATTTGGTTAGCAAGGAAAAACAGAAAAAGATTATTATCGACCAATATATTAAGGCTTATAACGAATTTGACATAGAAAATATGCTTAAAAATGTTCATCCAGATGTTGAATTTAAAAATATTGCAAATAACGAGATTAACGTCCATATAAAGGGTTCAAAAACTCTTAAAAAGCAGGCGGAAGACTCAACTAAATTGTTAAAAAAAAGAGAGATGAAAATAACCGAACAAGTAATAGATGGCGATTTAGTGGAAAATAAAATCGAATTCAAGGCCGTGCTGGCTATAGATATCCCAGAAGGCCCTAAAGCAGGTGAACTGGTCAAACTTAAAGGGAAATCAATTTTTAAATTTAAAAATGATAAAATCATCTCCATAGAAGATATAAGTTAAAATATAGTTCTATATTAGCTCCTCGTGTTTAAGGAGAAAATGAAAAAAATTCATATTGTGATTATTTTATTTACTCTTGCCCCCATATTAATGATTAGTTCTTTAATTGTGAGAATTGATTGATAATTATAAATTAGAGATATATAATATATTATACTTAAGAATTTCAAGTTAATTTAGTTTATCTAATAGGATGTGACTCTATGTCAGGAAATACCACTGGAAAAATATTCAAGGTCACCACCTTCGGATCCAGCCACGGAGTAGCATTAGGAGCTGTGATTGATGGCTGTCCGGCTGGAGTTAAGTTAAGTACAGAAGATATTCAAGAAGAACTGAATAAAAGAAGACCAGGAACCAGTGAAATAACCAGTTCCCGTGGAGAAACAGACCAGATTCAGGTATTATCCGGGATATTTGAAGGGAAAACAGATGGCACTCCCCTGGCAGCGGTGGTCTATAATCGTGAATTCGATTCATCCGCCTACGAAGATCTAAAGAACACCCCCCGACCAGGACATGGAGAT
>JAJFTX010000009.1 GCA_021372715.1 Methanobacterium sp.
TATGCCACCCGGATCCAGATCCACCGGTGGGATAACGAAGTATTCCATGAAATTTTTTATAAATTTCTCCGGATTTTGGGAAGGCTTTCCCCTTTCTTGGGCGAGTTTAATCAGGATTTTCTCACCATTTTCCACCATCTCTTCCAGATCCATAACCGCCCGTTTAACATGGGATATGATTCTTCTTCTGATAATCATAGGAACTAGCATGATCAGCAGGATCACAATCAATATGCCGATGATATCATAGACGCTAAGACCAAATATCATAATTCACCCATTTAAGATTCAGGAATGTACAGTTTAAGATTAAGGTTAATTAAATTTTTTAATAGATAATCTATGTTTAAATCATTATTATTTTTTATAGGCATCGACTCGTTTTTTTATCCTTCTTAACGTTCCCTTGAGAGTATGTGCTTCTCTACCTGAAATAAAAGATCTTCCTAGGATTCTGCGAAATACTGTCGATGCGTTTTTACTTTTATGGGGAGGATAACCCAGTTTTCCTATTATTTCATCCATACTGGAAATTAGGCTTTCTTTTTCTATAAGGGAAGCTTCTTCCATATCCTCCACATTGAAGGTCAATTGATTTTTACATATTTCATAGAAGACAATGGCTGCTGCATGGGTCACATTCATTATGGGATAAGATTCATGGGTGGGTATGCTCATAACTACATCACACATCTTTATTTCAGGGTTACTTAATCCATTTCCTTCTCTACCAAATAATAATGCGATATTACCCTTTATGTTCATTGATTCGCTTAGTTGTTCCGGAGTTACAGCAATACGGGGGACATTATGACTTCCACCAGCCACACCAGTGGTTCCCACCAAAAAGTCTACCTGTTCTTTTTGGTTAAATTCATCCAGAGAATGGTAGGTTTTACTTTCTCTAACGATGTCTTTGGCATGCATGGCATGATACCATGTTTCATTTTCTATGGGACAAGGATTGATTAGTACTAGATTCGTTAATCCGAAATTCTTCATGGTCCGAGCCATGAAACCTATATTTCCCGGGGATTCTGGTTCAACAAAAACAACGTAAATCATAATATCCACTTTAATAACAAAAAAGCAATCATTCACCTTTTCCGTAGGCCATTTGAAGTAACTTTAGAATGTTAAGAACTTCAACATTATATCCTGCTTTTTCAAGTGAATCACGGATATGATATTCGCAGAAGGGACATATTGTGACAACAGCATCAACATCGAGTTCATTAATCATCTCTGATTTAGTTTTACCCATTTTAGCAGCTAAATCGGGTTTACCTGAACGTACACCACCACCAGAACCACAACACCTGTTGGGTTCTTCCATTTCCACAAATTCAACGCCTTTAATATTATTCAATATCTCACGAGGTGTTTCTCTGATGCCCTGGCCCCGGGCAAGATGACAGGGGTCATGATAAGTAACCTTCATATTTAAAGGTTTCATATCTTTCTTATTCAACTTATCTGCCAGAAATTCACTGATCTCAATTACATTTAAATTCACACCATATCTGGGATAGTCATTTTTTAGGGTAGCTCCACATCCAGCGCAAACTGTTAAGATAATATCATAATCCTTAAAAACCTCTTCATTTTTTCTGACTAACTCTTCTACTATATCGGTCTGGCCGGTTCTAATCATAGGTGAACCACAACAAACCTGATCAGTAGGTACGATGATATCTATCCCCTGCTTCTTCAACACGTCAATCAAAGCTAATCCCACATCTGGCAACCGGTAATCTATCATGCATCCGGTAAAAAAAGCGATTTTTGGTTTTTCATCTCTATGATCTTCGGTGGTTTCAGGAGGATGTTCTGAGATATATTCAATAAAACCATGACCCATTTCTCCTTCATTCAATGGTTCTACAGATCTACCTGTTTTTTCTATAAGTTCTTTAACAAGTTTATGGGGAGGTAAGGGGCCGATTCCTTCTCTGCAGGATATTTCCCTAAGTTTTTCAATGGCACCACCTAAGTTATTTATTTCTTTGGGACAGACTTCCACACATTTACCACAGGATGTACAGCAATATAATCCTTCATCAAACCCAATTTGGGCTCGATCAGCGCAATCACGGGGATCTAAGGCGAATTTACTTATATAACGCATGAAATAGGGTCCGGCAAATTCTGCGGTTTCCTTTAAAACTGGACAGGATGATAGGCATGATAAACATTCGATACAGCTTCTAAGCTTCTTTGAGTTCTCCAGTTCCTCTGGTTTGATTACCGCGGGGCAGGTGAATGATTCACATTCATCTATGTACAGATTCATCTCTTTTACCCTGCTATCTACAGTTGAACGGTTCACTATCAAATCCTTTATAACATCAAAATCTAGGGGTTCAATGACATCTCCATCTTCTATTTCGGTTTTACATGCGAGCACGGTTTCTTTGTTCACTTTAACAGCACATGATCCACACTGACCAGCTCTGCAGGAGCTACGGTAACTTATCTGTGCATTATATTTCTCGTTAATATCGTTTAATGCATCTAGAACCTTCATTTTTTCTTTTTTATCAATTTCATAGCTTTCCAGATGAGGTTTCTCATCTTTTTGGGGATCGAATCTTAATACGTTAACTTTAATCATTTCTCTCTCCTATTAAGGGTTCAAAAATAAAAAAATCTTGTTAAACAAATTTTTTAATTAATTAATATGTAGAATGTAGTTAAAACTCTATTTAGATACTAATTTTATGAATTCATTTATGATCGAAGGAGTTTATAAAATTATATTTTTTTGTTAAATTAATTTTTATTTATATGAAGTTATTTTAGGATAGAAATAAATGTTTATATGTTGTTATGATGGAGTTAGATTTTTCACCTAAATTAAGGGGATACCTCAAAAAAATTGAAAATGAAACCGGTCATCCTATCAAGTTCCAAGAAAGTACAGAACTGGGAATAAAGAGTATAACTGCTGCTTATCAGTATCATCCCCGGTACATATTGATCACCCTAAATACAGAATATCCCCGATCCCCTGAGGATATGGAGAGATCCATAGCACATGAAGCCACCCATGGTTATTTAATACATAAACTGGGGTTTTGTAGATCTAAATATATGCAGGATAGCACCGAGGACTATAGAAAGGAAGTACAGCTGGTCTTTACTATGATCGAAGATATAGTAGTGAATAAGATTATAGAGGAGAATGGATTTCCTCCTTTCGGTCATGAATATTTACCTATGGTACAGAAGGAAATAGAAATTGCTAAGAAGGGTGAAGTAGCAGGGGAAAGTTTCTATGGTAAATTTACTGATGATCTTAGATTAGAAGCTCTTCTGATGATTTCGAGGTATATAATTGCCTGGGGATTTTTAAAATATTATTCTCTAAACCCACAACAATCAGAAATAATAAATGAATTTATAAAGACATTTCAAAAATATTATCCAGATTATTATAAATTCACCGCCCAAATCGTTCAGATTTTGGAAGAAAAAGATATTTTTAACCCTACCCAGGAATGTGAAGTAATCAATGAGATATTGAAAAGGTTTAAAA
>JAJFTX010000024.1 GCA_021372715.1 Methanobacterium sp.
AACAGGAAAAAAACCAGAAAATAAGGAAGAAAAACCAGAAAACAAAAAACCTTATAAAGACATTGTTGAACGTGTACAATTGGTGGATAAAGAAAATGAGGATGAACAAAGTAAATTTGATAAATTAACTAAACCCAGCAGCAAACCTACTGAATCCTCTAAAAGGAGGAAGATCTTCTCGGTTGTACTGATTATCTTCATAGTGCTGATCATTTCTGCTGCAGCTTATACCATGATGATACCTAAAACGGGAAATAATTCAACTATTGATTTTTATGTTCATAGCTCTGATGGTAATGCCATTAATAATACCACCCTGAATCTAGTTCCTAATCAGGAAGGTAATGTGATAATTGGTATTGTGAATCATGAAAATAGTGATACATCCTATCGGCTGTTGGTTACCTCTAATGGAACTGTGCAGATGGAACAGAACTTAACTCTTAAAGATGGAGAGAAAGTGGAAATACCCTTCAATTTCACGGCTGGTGATGCTGGTGAGATGAAGATGGAGTTCTTACTCTATAAACTTCCGGATAACAACAATATTTACCGGTCCCTACATCTGTGGCTTAACATTACAAGTAGTTCTGAATAGACAACAGAGTAGATCGAATTCACAAAAGGTTAAATTCAATGGGTGATAATTCTAATAAAAATAATTAAAAGTGAAATCGATTATTATGATACCTATTGAGTATCTTTAATCTTGTGATTTCCTTTTAAAACAAAAAAAAATATCAAAAATTATATATACAATAAAGATTAGACCTAAATAACATGATATCAACGGTAACTACAACCACTACGACGGTTACTACCGCTCAAGTAATGGCTTACAGTATAATAGCTGTGGTGTCTCTCATCGTTTTCCTAGCTCTTAAGGAAATTTTAAGCTCAGAGACTCATAAACCATCTGTTAAGTTATTTTTAAAAGGATCTAATGTTGCTATTATTCCACTTCTCCTGGTTTTCGTGGCAATAGTAGCTTACAAAGTGGTCACCATAATTTAAGGAAGTGTTTAAATGAAAAGCAGCGTTATAATAATAGCCATAATTATAATTGCAGTTATAATTGTAGGTGCTTTTGCAGCTATGTCAATGATGGGCAGTACTACAACTGCTCAAACTCAATATAATATTACAGAAAAGGGTACTAAACTTAACCTAAAAAACAACAACACCCAACTATGGCAGCATATGGATATCGTTATCGAAAACGTAACAGTGAAAAACGGGTCCAAACAGAACTTCTATTTAGAAGCCTGGGTTAAACCTGGAGAAAATCTAACCATTGACCTGAGTAGCCTGTTTGGTTACGGTAACGAACGATTACCAACAAATTTCACCATAAAACCACTAACTTGGGGTGCTGTATTTAATAATGGAACCAACACCACCGGGAACAGCACATTTTCAATGACGCTGAACGGATGGTCTAACACATTCAACCCACCAAACAACGACCCATTCTACAATATTACACATGATAAGATGCCTGTAATGACACTACCACCTAAAGTCACCAGTAACATGTTCTACTACAACAACACAATACCAGCTATAGATGCCTTCACCCGTGCAAACTATCCGCACGATGATACCAATGAAATAGTTTTCACAGTAATAACCATGACAGTTAACGCCGAAGGAAACATAGAGATGAACTTCACCGTACCACCAACACTCTGCAGTACCATAGCACACATAATATCAACATAAAACCTATAATTGCAATAAAAAAAAATTATACCCCTCTTTTTTTATTTTATTTAATCCACCAAGGGATGATTATGAAAAAAAAGTATCTAACACTCATAGTTGTAGCTGTAATACTGGCTAGTTTAGGTGTTCTGGAATATACCCAGGGAACAGTCAGTGCATTAGCCTTTGACCAGATGCAATACAGTTACGGATCCCATGTGATAATACCCCCAACCACGGACAATGGTAGTTATCTGGGTGGTAGTTACAAGATAAATGGAACTGGCCGGGACTTTAAAATGGTACTAGCATTATACGGTGCAGAAAAAACAGAAAGTCCCCTAGACTATACCTCAGACGGACTAAGGATTACCGGACGGATCAACACGGTTAAAGCCACTCCCCAAACTATAATGTACCTGTTTCAGAAGAATGTAACTGGAGCAATGTTCAACACCATATTCACCGGGGATATGAACATGACCTGCGCAGCCTGGACCGGAACATCCAACTTCCAAAATGACGGTAAAACCCTAACCGGCACTTTCTTCATCAACGGAATATACACCGACTGGAAAGGTAACTACACGTTAACCCCTGACTCCGAAAGTGGTAAAATGATGATCATAGCAGACTACGTTTACTATAATAAAAACAATACCCAGGACATAATAAACCTGCACAGTGTATACTATATATAGGTTTTATATGTGATTCTTTTTTTTAAGTACTGATAATCTTTTTTTACAATAAAAGTTTTTGTAATGTGTTCTTCTTTTTAAAT
>JAJFTX010000057.1 GCA_021372715.1 Methanobacterium sp.
GTCTATTTTTATAATCATTAAACCAACTATAAAAACTTATTCAAATATGAATTGGTTAAAGATAGTTAATATTGGATCCATTTTAACAAGGATAATTATCATTGATTCATTTTACATGATGAACTTAATATTCATAAATAAGTTTTCATTTTGTCTAAAGTTTTGTTGAAATCATCATTTTCTAAAATCACCAACGAACAACCCATAAGAGCAGCGCAATTTACCATTGAAATCCTTAAAAGCATCATATATTCTTTAATACTAGCTATATTCTCATTAGGCCGGGGTTTTATAGGGTCTTGATTTCTGCGTTGGATGATATTATCACAGGAAGCTTCTATCAAGATGATGATTTGTGGTGAAAGTATCTCTAAAGGGAGGGATATTAGATATCCCTTAGAAGATCTGTCTATGCCATGTAG
The DNA here is from genome assembly GCA_021372715.1 of Methanobacterium sp. Classification (GTDB taxonomy): domain Archaea; phylum Methanobacteriota; class Methanobacteria; order Methanobacteriales; family Methanobacteriaceae; genus Methanobacterium_A. The sequence goes on from JAJFTX010000057.1 coordinate 423, forward strand.
ATCAAGTATTACATCTTCTTGATCTTCAACTAGAGAAGCTGCTTTCCGCCAGATATCATGTTGCAGATCCAGGGGAAGTTGAAACATATCCTCTAAGGTTGATGCCACTCCCTTTTTCTTCGCCAATTGAAGCATCAGCTCCCCATAATTTATATGTTTATATCCTAAGGATTTTGCTGCATGGTGGCACAGGGATGTTTTTCCTACACCTGGAACACCCACCACTGCGGCAAGGTTCCAGAGAACCATTTTATTTGTTCACCATTTCACATATAGCATCAGCCATCATATGTCCTTCTACAATGACTTCTGCTTTGTCAATCTCATCCAGACTTTCTGCTGCTAATCTGGCCTGCATTGCTATGTTTGCCGCGCTCATACATCCTGGATTGGTGGGTATGATGGTAATTTTTGCAGTTTTTTCTTCTTCGTTTACTTCAACATTACCTAATATACCCATCTCCACGATACTTATTCCCATGTGTGGATCAGGCACTTTTGCTATTTCTTCTCGTATCTTTTTAATTATTTCATCTTCTGACATTATTATTCCTCAAAAATTAATTATTATATGATTTATATATTAAATTTTAAATTTATTCATTCAATGCAGTTATATTTATTAAATATACCTTTAGAAGTCTCCGTCTACATTGAATAAATGTAATATTCTATTTTATAGATATGCTATTTAAACTTATGTGATGACATTAGAAAATTTTATTAAATGTTCAGCTTTTTTGCCTGTGCCTGATCCTGACCGCTACTCCTTTTTCTGCTTTTTTCATCTCTCCACCGGCAAGGACAGCTTTTCCCACACCGATCACTTCTCTATCTCTTAAAATAACTACTTCGTCCCGGGGAATGATACCTGGATGAGCGTTGACTACTCCAGGGGCAAATAAAGTATTTGTTTTCAAGTCAAAATCAATTTCCACCCAATTTTTTTCTAGCTCTTTTAATCTCTGACCACCTTCTAGATTAAGGGAGAAAAGCCCTGTATCATATAGTAATGTGGCTATCTGTTTATTTTCATGGATTATACGCCGGTTAAACCGACCGGTAACACGTGACCCATCAGGTATTATAGAGTCCGCATCCCTACCATTGAATTGATAACGAGCAATTGATCTAAGTTTTTTTAGGTTTTTGTTTTTATCTTTAATTTTTGAGTGATTTTTAAGGTTCTTTCTAAGATTATGCATAGATTGTGACGAAGTTGTTTTACCATCCTCACTAGTGTATTGAGCATCATCCAAATAATTTTCGCAAACTTCCCTGTATCCTCCACTTACATGAGCTATAACGGGTTTATCACCAACATATTCCTGAAGACATTTGCCAGTAACATCTATTTCCTCTTGAGACCAATCCCCAGTGGTTGAGACATCATATGATTGTATAGGATAAGTGTTTTCCATTTCACGAGGACATATGCCAAATGGAGAAGTTAAAATAGCCTCCTGGTAGCCTTTAGTGGCTCTCATGAAGGTTCTGTGAGTTTTGGATTGTGAATAGGGTTTTCTCATGCTGCAGGGCAATATAACCACCACTTCACCCTGAGGATCGAGATTAATCATTCTATCCCTCCATCTACGGGCTTCTGGACGATTTATAGCTAGTTCAGTTGTGCAAAGAACCTTCATTTATATCCCTGAAAATCATGTTTTTTATAATAAATTTCTCTTTTCATATTTATTTTTCTAATCAATCTATAGATATTCACCATTCACCCATTTAATTCCACATATCTGAGATAGATCTTTATTCATGGACACTAAATCTTCCTTATCAAGTTCATTGACGTTATTTTTTCCCACAATACGGACTAAATTACCTATTTCTTCGGAAGATACTTTTATATAATTCATTAATCTTTTTACACCTTCATCTAAATCTATTTGTTTCATGAGTTGAGGATTCTGAGTGGTAATTCCAGTGGGACATAATCCAGTGTGACATATTCGATATTGCTGGCAATTTATAGCTATTAAAGCTGCAGTACCAATGTAAACTGCATCAGCTCCTAAAGATAAGCATTTTGCCAAGTCAGCGGATCTTCTCAACCCGCCTGAGGCTATAATAGATACCTTTTCTTTTAAGCCTAAATCATCTAATGTTTTTTTGGCTTGAGGAATGGCTGCCCAAATAGGTATACCTACATTATCCCTCACATACATATCAGTTGCGCCGGTACCCCCTCCAAATCCATCCAGGGTTATAAAATCAACTCCTGAATTTGCCAGTATCTGCACATCTTTTTTTATATCTCCGCAACCTATTTTAGCACCTATTGGTGCCCCATCGGTAATATTAGTTAGCCATTTCACTTTTTCTTCAACATCCTGAGGGCTGGTTATATCTTGATGATGAGCTGGAGAGTAGGAACCCTCACCAGGCTCCAGATCTCTTATACTGGCTACTTCCATGGTCATTTTCTCTGCAGGCAAATAACTTCCCTTTCCAGGATAGGCTCCTTGTCCAAATCTGATTTCCACAGAAGCAGCATTTTTAAGTATTTCTTCATTAACTCCGTATCTGCCTGTGGAATATTGTATTATTTGATAATCCCCGGGTATTTTTTCTTCATCTATCAACCCACCTTCACCAGAGTTATATCCTATTTCAAGATGGGTTGCTGCTTCTTTAATTACCAGTTTTACATTCCTGGAAACCGCACCGAAACTCATACCTGAAATTAGTATAGGGGAAGATAATTTCAATGGTTTATTGGCTTGTTCTCCTAGAGTGAATTCTAGATTCACAAATTCGTCTCTATTTAAGGGTATTTTATTTACTTGAGCAGGTATGAAGTGAATATCATCAAGAGAAAAAGGTAATTTTTTCAATGAACCCATGGAAACCGATGTACTTTCCTGGTTAATGCTTACTTCACTGATGTCTACTATGGTCTGATAAAAAGATTTATCTTCATCGGATCTTTGTTTACGCATTAAAGTTTTAGTTTCACCAGTTTCCACTTGATTGCAGTAGTAAAGACCGTTTAAATCATGCTCAAAATAAATGGGGCAGGTGTTACATATGCAGCTTTTTGCTTCAATTTCACATTCACTGGCTTGGATTCCACAGAAAAGGATTTCTTCAGAACATTTATGGGGATAACTGGGGCATCTGGAACACATGCATTTCTTTCTATTTTCTTCTGTGTCAGAGATTTGCGTTCGAATATCAGATGGCTCTAAAACCATTTTATCACTCATTGAATTTTTTTAATTATCTATAATTTACCATAATATGATTTATTATTATATTCTTAATAGGATTTTATTTTAAATTCAATAAAATATTTTCTGGATTAAAATTTTATAATAATATTTAATTAAATCTTGAATATAAAAAAATAAGTCTTAAATTAATATTAAGCATTATGATAAATAAAACCTGAATGATATGATAAAAACACTCTTAAAGTCAATTAGGATAAGCTGGGCATCAAAAACAGTGAATATGTTTCTACTGGCCTTAACATATGCTTATTTCTCTGGTTTGACCATCAACAATCCACTGGAAATAGTGGAGGGCCTTATTCTGGTTTCTGTACTGTGGGGGGCTTTATATAGTTTGAATGATTTTACTGATCTTAAATTTGATATTAAAGATCCAGAAAAACAGAATAGAGCTTTCATCCAGGAAAAATTGGAAAAAAAATGGATTATAACTTTCATAGTCTCTTTAATCTCCATTGTATTTCTGATTTCATTGGCCACCTTAGGAATAGATTTCTCAATTATCCTGGCTCTTATGGTTATTAACCAAATTATTTACACATTACCACCTATTAGACTTAAAGATACCAAATTAGCCCCATTTGCCAGTACTGCCACTAATTCTGTATTAAGAATTGCCGCATGCTGCGTAATACTGGGAAATCTGCTTTTAGTACCATTTAATGTCTATATTTTAATGTATACTGCTAGTATGGGGACTTATCTTATGTACAAAGGAAAACCTAAAACAGCCAGCCTGGTGGGTTTTCTAACCGGTGTCATTCTCATTTATACAATTTATACTGGAGAAATGAATTTAATACAACTGACTGTGGCAGTTTTACCTGCCATTATTGCAGGTATACCTCTATATTTGTCATTATACAGAGATAAAAAAAGAATGTCCCATATAGCCGATGTTTTATATCATCAAGTTGCTTTAATATTTTACTTGGCCTGTATTGCATATATTCTGTTCTTTTAAAGCCAAAAAATAATTAAATTAAAAAAATTATAAATAATTAAAGAATTCAAAAATCTGATTTTAATAATTAAAACAGCTTTCCCAATTTCAAAAGAGCCTTAGGAGATACTTTTATTAAATTTTTTATTAATTCTGCAGTGTTGATGTTTTCCAATTCTATGTCCTGGAATGCTTCCGCTATAGAGTTAAGTTCTTCATCAGAAAGGCTTAAAAGGTATTCTTTAACTTTCAAATCTCTTTTGAACTTTTTACCGATGTTCTCTTCACATCTTTCCTGATACTTTTTCAGTTTTGCTTTTGAACAATCATCATCTCTAATCGCTTGAGCAGCAACCTGACCAGCATATAAACCTGCTTCCATTGCAGATATTATACCTCCACCGGTTAAGGGGTTAACCTGACTGGCAGCATCTCCTACTATCATGAAGTTGTCTGTCACCAATTCCTTAAGCATTCCACCCACGGGATCTCCCCCTATATTTAATTCCACCGGCTGTGCATTCTGGGTGGCCGGGCAGTTTTCCACAAATTCCAAAAGATGCTGGTAGGCGCTTTTATCGGTTTCAGTGGTTAAAATTCCCAATCCTACATTAGCTATGTCATCTCCTTTAGGGAATAACCATGCGTAACCTCCCGGGGCCACACTTCCGAAGTGGAATTCAATAGAATCAGGATCATCCATTTTAACTCCTGCCATTTCAAATTGGGCGCATGATTCCATATTCTTGGGTTTTATGGTGGTTTTAAGTCCGGCCCATCTTCCTACTCTTGATTCAGGTCCATCTGCTCCGATAACTATTTTGGCTTTGATCTTAAATTCCTCTCCCATTGTTTCGGCTGTCACAATCAAACTGTCATCTTTCCTTTCCAGTCCTGTTGCCAGGGTTTTTACCATGATCTTCGCACCGGCCCGGGCTGCATCCATGGCCATGTGTTTATCAAATACTTTCCTCTCTAGGATGTACCCTGCTTCGGGGAGTTTAACTTTCTCTTCATTTAACCATACACTGGTTCCATTGGGAGCCTTCATTAGAACTCCGCTAAGTTCCTTAGTTACCCATCTGCTGCTGGGTTCTATTTTTAATTTCTTAAGGCCTTCTTTGGATACTCCTTCTGCACATCTTTTAGGGGCTCCTATCTCAGATTTTTTATCAATCAATATAACCTCTGAACCATTTAATGCTGCGTGTTTAGCAGCTGATGAGCCTGCTGGTCCTGCTCCTATCACCAGAATGTCGGTTTCTATTAACATCTAATTTTCTCTCCTCATAATTTATGATAATTCAGAATCTTCTTCTTTTTCTAGGGCTTGAACAGGACAAACCTTAAGGCAGATCCTGCATTCTTTACATCCTTCATTGAATATTAAGCTGTTTTCTCTGACTTCTATCAGAGAGCGGGGACATACGGCAGCGCATTCCCCACAGTACATGCACCATTCATTTACTATCATTTTATCAACTTATCCTTAAAAGATTTCTATCTTCTGTTTATTTTTAAACTTCTAATATCTATAATCTAGGTTAAAAAGTTTACTTATGTATTATATTGTATCCCACTGAATTAATCTAATTTTTTTTAACTTAAGTATATTAATTTTATTTAAAAAAGAGAAATTATAGAGAAAAAAAGAATTATTTAAACGTATTTTCTTTTCAATTTCCTGTTTAATTAATTAATATCAATATAATAGTTTATTATTCACCAGTTACAAATACATATCCACATTCAGAGCAGATAACAGCGCTGGTGGTGGCATGAGCCCGATGTTCAGGTTCAATATCTCTTTTTATTGTTTTATCCTTACTACCACATTCAGGACATTTCTTATCCAGTTTATCTATGTTCATAAATTTTATCTCCTTTTATGAGTTAAATAAAATAAATTTCTTTGTTTTTTTAATAAAAATAAACATAGAATAATTATTTTGTTTATTTAATCATCAGAGCCATTACACCCGGTTTAGATTTTTTACCAGTATCTTCAGAATCCACACCAAAACTAACAGAACCCAACATCTCCTTAGTTGCTCTTCGGGTAATCTCTTTAAAAATTGTTTTATAAGCAGTACAATGAGGATCTACACCATCTATTTTCCCTTCACTCTTAGCCAGGGCATTATAAGGACATCCCCCTCTACAGAACTTTATATAGGTACATCTTTTACAGTTCTCATCCACATATTGCTTGTATTGTTGCATGAACTTCCAGGGAGCTGAATTTTCCAGATCTTCCCGGCTGGGATGGTCCTGGACATTACCCATAACCCATTCAGGCATTCCTACAAAGCGATAGCAAGGATATATGCTTCCATCAGGCCCTATGGCATAAGTATCATCCATACAATCCACAAAGGTACATACCGTTCCCCTACGTGTGAATATACTCTTACAGATGTGGTCGATATTTTTTATTTCTATCTGATCCAGATGATCCAGATATTCATCCAGTAAATATATCAATAATTCACCATACTCTTCAGGAGAAAGAGCCCATTTTTCAGGATTTTCATCACGAATTGATGGTAAAGCTGGGTGTAATTTTAAATCTAACCCATTTTCAAGGAAAAAGTTGAATATTTCCTCTTTGAATTCTATAGAATATGAAGTGAATGTACAAATGAAACTTACCTGCAAATCATTATCCCTAGCGATCTTATATCCCTTCATTGTCCTTTGATAGTAATCTTTTCCCCTTTGAAGGTCGTTTAAATCCTCAGGACCGTCTAAACTGGACCCTACAGGTATGGAATATTCTGCCAATAAACGGGCCAGTTCGGGCGTTAATAGCCAGAGATTTGACTGTAAAGCAAATGCTGGTTTAAATTGGCTTAAATTTTCCGCCAGTAAAGGCAATGCTTTATTATAAAAATCATAACCCGCCAGGAGAGGTTCTCCTCCATGGAAGGTGAATGTTATTGGCTCGTTCCTGAAATTTTTGAGCCATTCTACCACATCTTCGATTATTTCAATTTTCATCATGGGGGAATCTTCTTCCGAACTCCAGCAGTAATTACAATTGGAAGGGCAGCCTAAGGTAGGGATTAACATCACATGAAAAGCCATAAAACACCAGCATAGATTAGATAATTATATTTAAATAATTTCTATGAAATAAATTGTATTTTACTTATATAAATTTTTAAAAATTTAAATCATAACTTTGACTTTAATAAAATAATTGATATTTGAAAATATTTGAGATAAAATAAAAATAAAATAATTAGTTAAATAGAAGTTTAATTTATATCAACCTCTATTTTTTCTGCTTCTACTTTGGGAAGATTGATGGTTAATATAGAGTCTTCGAATTTGGCAGTGACATCTTTAACCTTCACTTTTGCAGGTAGTTGGATGACTTTTCTGGTCTCCCCATAATTCCTTTCTCTTCTTATGTAATCTACCTCTTCTTCATTGAATTCTTCTTCAAAGGTGGCCAGTATTTCCACACTGTCCTGGGTTAGATTAACGCTTATGTCTTTTTTTTCTATACCTGGAAGGTCTGTTTTTATTATAATTTCAGTTTCTGTTTCTATTACATCTGCCAAGGGTTTTTCCAGGTTTGAAGTGTAATCAGAGATTGCTTTACTGAAATCTTCCTGTCTATTGCGGACGGTGCTTATAAAATCATTGAACATTTTCTCTGCTTGGGTTCTACCCTTATTGACACCTTCTTCAGATTTTTCCTCTTCAATGGATTCTTCCACTTCTTCCACGTTTTCTTCTGCCTCTTTTTTCTCAAGAGTAGTAGTTCCCCTAACATCTTCTGCTTTATCTTCCATTTCCTTGTTATCTGCCATTTTAGACCACCTAACTACGGTATAATTTACATATGCATATTAAATTAATTTTTCTATGTACTCCAATACCAACACTATAGATAATATTTTTTATATTTTATCTTTATTATTTCTTTGGTGTGAACCGATGTGTATATATATTACAAAGATAATGCGAATATCATATCAAATTTATTATCACTATCAAGTAAAAAAATTAAAGTGGATACCATGCGAAAAGATCTTTTAATTGCTAGTGTTATCCTTTTAATAATAGGATTAGCTATAAGTGGGTTATTAGGAACTATTTTACTGAGTTTAGGTATTTTATTATTACTCTACGTAATCTTCTCAAAAGATAAGGTAAGAGAATCCAGGAAAAAAACTCATTACCCTGAAAAACCAAAAAGAAAAACCATAGAATATTCTAAGAGAGAGGAACCTCTTAAAGATTCTTATCAGAATAATAAAAATGTTAGGTCGAGTAAAACCACTGATCAGTATGATGAAAAAGCAGCTCGACGTAAGAAAAGTAAAGAAAGAATTGAAAGAGAATTGAAAGCATGGGGATCTGAAAAGCAGGGTTGTCCGAAATGTGGATCCACAAAAAATCCACCAAATGCCCGTTTTTGTGCTGATTGTGGAGCTAAGTTGTAAATTTAAATTATTAAAGTACTAATAAAATAATTACTTTTTTTAAATGAAATTCGGTGGCCTAATTCTGGATATGATATATTATATATCTTACACTGAGAGCTGAAAGCAACAAACTCAATGCTACCATTACCATGATCCCTAACAACCCGTAAATATGATTATAGAGTATAATTGAAGATAAGATGAGATAAATAGCAACAAAAATCATATTTATGGCACCAATTAATTTTAACTGAGGATTCAAGGAAAAAAGATTTAAAACACCTATTATCAAAGTAAAAATTCCGAAAATATATATTATAAGATAGTGATTAAGATTCAAAACTAATATGATGATGCCGAATGCTATTAAAACCCTACTAACATCCCTTACTGCAAATGTTCGTATACTGGTGTCCATTTTAATCAAATTTTAATTAAATCATTATTTATATTGGTTCAGGTTTAATTACATTAAATTTCCTTAATTCGTTCTTGTATTATTGTTTATTCAGTTTTAATTACATTAAAATTTCTTTAATCCGTTTTTATATCATTGTTTATTCAGGTTTAATTACATTAAATTTTTTTTAATCCATTCTTGTATTAATTTTTCTTCTTTCAATACATTCCAGTATGAATCGAATTCTATTTCCATATTTATCCCTGCAGAGTTTGATCTGATATTCATCTGCAGAGGGGTATCTTTCTTTAACTATTTTAATGATCTCAATGTCTGAATAGGATAATTCTACCACTTCAAATAATATCTTCATTAATCCCACAAAAAACTTGGATAAAAGTCCGAAATCCGTGAATAAATCATATTTAGCTCCTTTTAAACGGATCCTCCATGCTGTTTGGAATATTAAGTTAATCTTTTTAAATTCTTTTATATGTTTAATGTACACCAGTATCAGTCTCAAGAAAAAGGGTAAAGATTTAAACTTCTTACAGTCCATCCATAAACTGAACCCTACTTTATCTTCATGTAATAAATGAGAATCATGGAATTTGTCGGCGAATAAAATAGCATCATATTCAGATGCCTTCAAATATAATTCTTCATCATTTCTAACGCTTAAATCACTTTTTAAGGTGTTAAAGAATCTATGATAAACATCTTTTGAACTTATATGGGCATATTCCAGGTTGAAAGGGACATCATAAATATTTAAATCAAGTTTCATTATAGCTTCATATATATGGGTAGATTTACCAGTTCCAGGAGCTCCTAAAATATGTATTATCCTTCCCCTTGATATTTTCAAATCCTTAAATTTATCATAAATTTTTTTGTATGCTGTGGTGTCTTGGAAGAATTTAATATCTTCTGGAGAATTCACCTTATATTTAGCCATAGTCGTATTATGGTATTTATATAAAAAGAATATAACTCTCGCTGTCAATTGTAAAAAAGATACATTAATTTATGATAGTGTACAAAGTCCAAAAAATAAATCTGATAATGATTTTTATCTAGAAAATAAATAAATAGATAAAATCATAAATTTATGAATTAAAATATCTTAATATGGCCTTCAAAGATCTTGTATTAATTATATTCTCTTTTTCTGCCCATCCACGCCTGACAGTTGCTATTCCATATTGGATATCATTCAGATGTTCTTTAGTATGGGCATCTGTATTGATAACCAATTTACAACCAAATTTTAAGGCTTTTCTAATATGTACATCCCTGAGATCTAGTCTGATTGGTTGGGAATTAACTTCCAAATAAGTATCTGTCTCTACAGAGGTCTGGAAGATTCTGTCCATATCTAGATCGTATTCATCTCTTTGCTGTATTTTTCTACCAGTGGGATGGGCGATTATATTCACGTATTCATTTTCCATCGCCGCGATAATCCTCATGGTTAACTGTTCTTTACTCTGTCTGAAACCAGAATGTATGCTGGCTATAACAACATCTAATTCTTTTAAAATGTCATCTTTAACATCCAATTTTCCACGTGAATCAATATCCACTTCCAGACCCTTAAATATGGTAATGCCTTCAATTTTTTCATTTAAATTATCAATTTCTTTCATCTGAATTTTGATTTTTTCCTCATCCATTCCAGTTAGAGATAAACCTGCTGTATGGTCAGTGATGGCAATGTATTCATGACCTAAACTAAAGGCATAATTTGCCATGTCCTTAATTGTGGATTTTCCATCACTACATTTAGTATGCATCTGCAAGTCGCCTTTAAGGTCGGAATAACCAATTAGGTGGGGTAATCTACCCTGCAGGGCTGATTCCACATCTTCACTGGTTTCTCTAATTTCTGGTTCCATATATTTCATTTTAAATTTCCGGAATATTTCCTCCTCTGTTTTGCCGGCGATGATTTTATTATCCTTAAAAAGACCATATTCACTGAGTTTCCAGCCATTTCTTATGGCTAATTTTCTCAGTTCCACGTTAACTTCCTTAGAACCAGTGAAATATAACAGTGCAGAACCAAATGATTTTGCGGGTACTTCCCTTAAATCGCAGGAAACATTTTCTATTAATTTAACTGTGGATTTTGTGGGTCCTGTGGCAATAACTCGTTCCACATTATCCATATTGATGAAGTATTCCATTATTTCTTGTGGATCATCGGTTATTACCAGTATGTCAATGTCTCCTATTGTTTCTTTTCTCCTTCTGATTGATCCTGCAACTTCAACATCCAGAACTTTATCCAGTTTTTTTAGATTATTTTTTATTTCATTTGCCAGAGGCAACATCTGACCTAAAAGTTTTCGGCTTGTTTTCCTGGCGAATTTAATATTTTCCAGCATATTGGCCTCTTTCTTCTCACTCATTCCCTTGAGTTTTCTGATCCGATGATGTTTGGCTTGTTCTTCTAGTTCATCCAGATTCTTGATTTTTAAGGATTGGTAGAGCAATTTCACGGTTTTAGGTCCTATCCCTTCTACGGCTAGTAAAGATTCAAAATCTATGGGACATTCCTTCTTAAGATCTTCGAAATAGACTAGATGACCTGTTTTATTTAGCTCATCTATCTTTCCAGCTATATGTTTACCAATACCCGGTAATTCATTGAGTTTTTTTTGGTTCAAATCTTCAGTAGGTTCTGAAAGCGACTTCAACGTTTCAGCTGCTCTTCGATAGGCTATGGGCTTGTAAGGAATCCCTTGTATTTCCAATAGATCTGCAATTTCTTCCAGTATCTGAGCAATCTCCATATTTTTCATAAAGACCCCTTAAATAAAATCTAATTTTATTCATATTTACTTATAATATTCATTTACGTTTTTAAAATGTAATTTAGCCACATAAGGCAGAGTTTCGGGTTTTATATCTTTAGGATTTGAATTTCTAAGGTTTAAACCGTATTCATTGTCTAAATTATTTATTTCGGTTTCAAAAAGGTATTTAGCGATTATACTCGCTGCAGCCACTGGTGTTTCTGATTCTGCACCTGTTTTTTGGATGATTTCTATTCGTTTTTTATCATAATTTCCCAGACGATATTCTGTTTTCTGCTGGTCAAACTGATCAATAACCACTTTAGTTCTTACAAATTCTATTTTACCTAATAGTTCATGGATAACTCTAGAATGGGCCCAGGCTAAAAGATCATTAAGGGATTTTTTCTCGTTTTTTAAATTTTTATATAGTTTATTATAGCTATAGGGCTTTAATACCATGTATTGTCTGGGAAAATCCATTTTCATTATTTTTATTGCAAGTTCCATTATTTTCGTTTTTTTTATGGTTTTACTATCTTTTACTCCGGACAATCTGAGTTTTATTATCTCTTCTGGATTTAAAGCGGTGGCCACTATTACCAACGGCCCGTACCATTCCCCTTTGCCAGTTTCGTCGGAGCCTAAAATATAATCATAGTCTGTTTCTCTTAACATTACAAAATTTAAAATTTCAATTGTATCTGGATTTTCATTAAACACTATTTTACCGGTTTTATAGATAATTAGATTGATTTCACCATCTTTAATACGTAGTAATTCATACTCATTGGTTATGGGAATTTTCTTTAATTTTTTTAGAGAAATAAGTTCTTTTAAATTTTTTATTTCTTCATCCGAAAGTGTTAGAGAATTTATTCCCATTTTAAATCACTTAATTAAATTTTTTTTTATAAATCATTTTTTTAATATTTATCAAGCAGCTTCATTGGGATTTTCTGCTAAAGCCTGGCAAATTAATCTGGTCTGTTGCCATATCTATGCAGAAATTAATTAAAATTGTTCTCCATTTTTATAATTCTAAAAAAATGGATTAATTATCCGGAATACAATACCACCCACCAACATGGCAGTGACGATGTTGGCCAAAGCTATTGTACTGGTGGCTTTCCAACCAAAATCACGGAGCATGATGGTCATTGTGGATAAGCAGGGGATGAATAACATACTTACCAGGGCCAGTATAATGAACTGCACTGGTGTTAGAACCGCAGCCAGATTGGTGCCGAATAATGCAACCAACATGAGAAGTGTGTATTCTTTCCTTACCGCTCCAAATATAAGAACTACCCCGGCAAATACAGGAAGTCCCAACCAAAACACTGTAATAGGGGCTAATAAATTTGCTATGGGAGTTAAAAAACCGAATGCGTATAACGCCTGGATAAGGGCACTGGCTATTATATAAATAGGAAAAACCAGGTATATTAATGATTTAGTCCTTTTCCAGGTTTGCTTAAGAGCTATTTTTAATGAAGGAATTTTAAAGGAGTGCATCTCCATGATCAATCCTGTTGTTTCCCCTGGAATTACTTGATAGGCTATTCTTCCTGCAATTAAAATAACTACAATATCTATGACATATAAAGCTATTGCCCACCAAATATTGACGTATAAAGCTACTAATCCCATAATAACAATGGTTCTTGCTGAACAAGGGGCAAATGTAATAACAAAAGCAGCTAGTAATCTTTCACGACGGTTTTCTAATATACGGGTGCTTTCGATGGCTGGAACATTACATCCGTAACCCAGAACCAGGGGTATGAGTGCTTTTCCATGAAGACCGATCCGGTGCATGGCACTGTCCATCATAAAAGCAACCCTGGTCAAAATTCCTGAATTCTCAATCAAACTTAACATCAAATAGAATGGAATTACAAAAGGTATTATCAGGGTAACTCCAGCAACTAAACCTCCGAATGCACCGTTCCACAGAATACTAATTATTGATCCGCTAACTTGGGGATCTACCGGCTGGAAAAAGCTGAATACCTCTGATAATATTCCGGATAAGAAGTCTCCCACTATAAAAGTCCATAGAAGAAGTCCACCAACCACCATTGCTGATATAATATAGCCCCATACTCGATGGGTCACCAATCTATCCAACTTCTCAGAAAACGATGTCTTTAACTTTTGTTGAATTTGAGCTCCCTGGGATATTCTGTTGGCAATAGCATATCTTTCCGAAGCAATAACTGCAAAGGATGGTTCTTCATGTATTTTTTCTATTTCTTCTGCCAGTAGATAGGCTCTACCTACTACTTCTCTTGATTCAGCTTCCACCCTTTTCCTTATTTCTGGATCGTTTTCCAGAAGTTTTATGGCCACCCAACGTGAAGGATACTCTATTTTCAATTCTTTAGAATTTATAAATTGAGTTAAGCTCTTTATTCGCTTCTCAATTTCGGCACCATATTCTATAGGGTTAATTTGGTAATTATAGGTCTCATCTAAAATATCTACGGCTTTCTCCATTAACTCATGTAATCCTTCACCTCTTATAGCTACGGTGGGGATTACTGGCACTCTCAGGGCTTTTTCAAGTTTTTCAATATCAACAATGATTCCTTTTTGCTTAGCAATATCCATTTGATTTATGCAGATCAGTATAGGAACTTTCATCTCCAAGAGTTGAATGGTGAAAAATAAATTACGTTCCAGAACGGAAGCATCAATAACATTAATTACCAGATCTGGTTTTTCAAATGCAATGTATTCTCTGGAAACAGATTCTTCCATAGAATATGTATAAAAGGAGTAGATTCCAGGTAAGTCTATTATCGATATATCATGGCCTTCGAAGTGTAATTTTCCTTCTGCAATTTCTACTGTTTTACCCGGCCAGTTTCCGATAATCTGATTGGAACCAGTGAGTTCATTGAATATAACACTTTTACCTACGTTGGCATTTCCTGCAAGGGCTATTGTAATATCACTCTTATTTAAGTCTTCAGGCTTTCTAAAACTATCTAATCTATGTCTTAAACGTTTTCGACGTCTATGATGCTTTTTTTTAGTTTCTTCATTTTTTACTGGTTTACTGATTTCATCTGAATTGAATGAAGATCTAGTATTAATTTTATTTTTTCTAAGCTTCATCATTCAGATTTCACCTAAAGGCGATTTTCATCTCCAGTTAATTCAACGAATACATTGCAAGCTATATCTTGTCCTATTATTAGTTTAGAACCCCTAATTGCTACTTCTACAGGACCGCTTAAAGGAGCTACTTTAATCACTTTGATCTTTGCGCCAATGGTGATGCCCATATCCATTAGTCTTCTGATGATCTTGTAATCTCCTCGTATAAAGGATACTTTTCCTTGCTGCTTATCTTTTAGTTCCATAATGGGAAGAAGATTTTCACTTCTCTTTCCTACCTGGTCTATTCCTTCTTCATTTCTGTTCATGCATTCTTCACAACTAGTAAATGGAAGGTCGCAAGCAGGTATGGTGTAATCATCTGGACATTTATCAGGATGTTCTAAGACCTGACATAATGCTCTTTCAGCTTCATCTGATAAAGAATGTTCCATTTCACAAGCCTGATCATGTAATAAATTGTTTTTTAGCTTTAATATATCATGTAAAAATCTTTCAAGAAGCCTGTGCTTACGTGTTATGCTTTTAGCTTTTTTAAACCCACTATCAGTTAATTTAACACCTTTATATTGAGAATATTCAACAAATCCCATTTTATCTAATCTTTTAAGCATTTGTGTTACGCTTCCCGGAGCTATGTTCAATGTTTTTGAAATTCTGGTGGTTTTCACTCGTTCGCCATTATTACTTAATCGGTAAATGGTTTCCAAATATTCTTCAATATTTTCACTGATTTTTTTGTCTCTTAGATTTGGGGACATTTAGGTTCACCTAAACATCAATGTGGTTGGAAATATATATAAACTTTTTGGTACACCTAAAAAAATTAAATAAAAAAATAAACACCATATTACTCATAAAGAGCTAAAAAATAATTTTTGGATAAAACTTTAGAAAATTTTATAAACACAACCCATATACCCTTTATAATCGAATTTCTTTTAGGAGGTAAATTAGATGTCAGAGGAAAATATCGTATACATCGGAAATAAACCAGTAATGAACTATGTATTAGCCGTAGTAACACAGATGAATAGTGGAGTATCAGAAGTAATCCTTAAGGCCCGTGGAAGAGCAATCAGCAGGGCTGTAGATGTTGCAGAAATTGTTAGAAACAAATTTATAACTGATGTAAAACTGGGATCTATAGATATATCCACAGAAGAAATAAAAAATTCAGAGGGAAGAGACAGTAACGTCTCCACCATTGAAATACAACTCAAAAAGTGAATAAATACTCCTAACTTATTTTTATTTTTACAAATTAGTACTATACTATATTAAAAGGG
>JAJFTX010000010.1 GCA_021372715.1 Methanobacterium sp.
CCAGTTCTACAAAAAACACACGGGATACTATCATGCCTACTATCACTCCGGAGTTTTTGATTATAAGAGCTCCCAAACCATGGAAAAACTTAAAATGGTAAGGAAAATTAACTTTGAGGTTGTATCAAACGTTATAAGAGGAGGTTTTGCCGACGGCACCATTAGAGAAGACATAGATCCCGAGGCAACCACCCTTATCATGCTGTCCATGTCCAACAACGTTAACAACATCATACCGGTTACAGAGATGTACATGGATGAATATGGACTAACCCAAGACGAGCTTTTTGAAAGCAGCTTAGGATTGGTAATACGCTCCATTGAAAAACAGTAACCATCATTCTTGTTATTAAAAACCTTTTTGGGAATTAATTATCTTAGCGTGAGCTTTGGGAGTTTAGGAGGGAAATTAAATGTTAGATATAGCTTTTAAAGATTTTAAGGCTAAAAAAAGCCGGGCCATCATGTGTATCATTGGGGTGATGGCTTGTGTTCTTCTCATCGGTGTGGTGAACATCGTCATGTATGAGATGCAGTCCAGTCTCAAGGGAGATCTGGGCACCGTTAATGGAAAGATGTTTTTCGAGCAGAACGGAACGGGATATCCACCAGCGGGAAGTATCATGAGTGAAAATCTCGGTGATGAGGTACTCCAACGTAGCGAGGTGGATGCTTCAGGAAGTACTAAAGCACTGTTTGCACCATTACAGGGTGGAACCACCAACGACGGTGGCACACCAACCATGGTGGTGGGATTAACACCAGGCAAAGAACAGGTGTTCTTAGCCGATCACCCTGTAGAAGGTAAAAACTCCCTGGTGGGAGAAGCTGATAATGCAGTGATCATGGGATCAGAAGCTGCTAAGACCTATAACGTTAAGGTGGGTGACACTTTCACCGTTAATGATGATAAATTTAAAGTGGTGGGTATAATTAAGAAGGTGGGTAAAGGCTGGCCATTAACCATCGACAACTCCGTGATTATGGCTTTACCATACGCTCAGAGTGTTACCAACAGACCGGACCTTATTTCCACCGTTATAATAAAGCCCAGTGCAGATTATTCCCTGCAGACGGTGGAGAATAACCTGCAGGATTCCTATGGTAAATACGATATCTACACCGAAAAAGATGTTCAGAAAACCATTGACAATAACCTGAAAGGTGTGATGGTCTTCATGAACATGGTGATAGCCATGATCTTCGCGGTTTCCATGGTGCTCATCATGAACGTGATGATGATGTCGGTGAAGGAAAAAACCAAAGAGATCGGTACGATGAGGGCCATTGGAACCAAGAAAAGATCCATCATGGCCTTAATAATTTATGAATCACTGATCCTGAGCCTTATAGGTGGTGTTATTGGGATATTACTCATTGCCCCCACTTACAATGTTCTGGGGATAATGATGGGTTCTACCAGTCTGAATTTCAGCATACCCACCACCGTGGTTATTCAGGTAGCTTTAATTGTCCTGGTTATAGGGACCTTCTCCGGACTAATACCCGCTTACCTGGCCAACAGGATCAGCCCCATAGAGGCTTTAAGATACGAATAACGAGGAGATTAATTATGGAAAATTTAGTTAAAGGCGAAGGACTGTGGAAAACTTATGATCTGGGGGGTGTGGAAATCAATGCCCTCCGAGGATTGGATATAACGGTAAATAAAGGAGAGTTTGTGTCTATCATGGGTCCCTCAGGCTCTGGTAAATCTACCCTGATGAACATGTTAGGATGCCTGGATAACCCCACCAAGGGGGATCTGTATATTGACGGGAAGAAGATCTCGTTAATGTCAGATAAAGAACTTACCAAGGTTCGTTCCGAAGAGGTAGGGTTCATTTTCCAGACCTTTAACTTGCTGCCGGCTTTAACGGTACGCGATAATGTGGAGTTTCCTTTAAGGAATTTAAGCGGAGAGAAAAAGCTTAATAAATCCTCCCGCAGAGAAAGAGCCGAAGAATGCCTGAAGGTAGTGGGATTGGAACATCGGATGGACCATTTACCTGCCAAACTCTCCGGAGGAGAAAGACAGAGAGTGGCCATTGCCAGGGCACTGGTTAATCATCCACAGTTCATCCTAGCCGACGAACCAACTGGTAATCTGGATTCAGAAGCAACCGAGAACATTATGAATTTGTTGCACCTGGTTAACCAACAGGGCACTACGGTGATCATGGTCACCCACGACGAAGAAACCACCAAAAATACCAGGGTAATGAAGATCCGAGACGGGGTCTTAGTGGAAGATCAAGCGGAAACTCTAAAGGAAACTGTTATTCCAGTTCCTTATCCAGCGTAACTTATTTGGGAAGGGTGAAATGTTAGGAAAAAAACTTTATTCGGTACCGGAATCCTATTGGATCTCTTTTAAGGGAATCCGAACCATAAAATACATGTTCAAGTCAAAAAGGAACACTGATCTGGGCTCAAAACTTACAGAAAGGATCATGCTGGCGGTGACCGAAGTTAATAATTGTGCCATCTGCTCCTTCGCCCACACCAAAAGGGCCCTGGAAAGTGGGATGAGTAGTGAAGAAATTCAGAACATGCTCGCCGGAATTATAGATGATGTACCTGAAGAGGAAGTTGCAGCAGTCATGTTTGCTCAACACTATGCCGATACCAGAGGAAATCCTACCCTGGAATCTTGGCAGCGTATGGAGGAAATCTATGGAACATCCAAGGCCAAGGGAATCCTGGGCACCATCCGCACCATAATGATGGGTAATACCTACGGCATCCCCTGGAGTTCTTTTTTTAACCGACTAAGGGGTAAACCTGATGGAAGAAGCAGTCTAAAATATGAGATAAGCATGATCTTAGGCACTCTCTTGGTACCAGTTTCCTTTATCCACGCCTTAATCTCTGATTTATTTAAAATGCCAGTAATAGATTTTTAAAGTAATATTGGGAGTTTTTCCCTGTTTCGTATAAATACCGCCTCTAATCTTTATTGAGCAGGAAAAACTCCTATTATTATATAGTAAAAACTAGTGAATAATAAATAATGAAAAAATTAGGAATAATAGGGATAGCAGTTTTAATTTTGATAATTGTTTTTGTGTTATACATTTTTGGTATTCAAAACATATCAGATCTACCGCTTCTTGCTGCAAATCAATTTGCCGCTGGTATTTTAGCTGCAGGTAATTTTAGTATTGGAGCGTTTTCAATTGGAAATTTTTCAGCAGGAATTTTCTCAGCAGGTATATTTTCAATTGGAATTTTCTCAATAGGTATATTCTCAATTGGTATATTCTCAATGGGTATATTCTCAATAGGTATATTTTCAATTGGAATATATGCAGCTGGCATCTATGTTGCTATGAAATGTTTGGAATCAAGAAAAGAATAATTTCACTTTATTTTTTTTGCATGATTTAACAGGTCCAAATTATCGAACTCTACTTGTCATTACGGAAATATTAGGTATTGGTCTGCTTTTTGCGTGTTTGCAGACATACTTTCAGGATTTTTTTTTAAATTTCTGTATATTGTATCTTAAAACTTGCAAATATGTTAAATTATTATTTACTTCTTTAGGAAGCATTTTAAAGGGATACTCCCTACTTAACTAATGAGATTAATTATGAACCAAGGGGATAAATAATGGACTTTTTCACACACTTTCTAGTTCCATATATCATTTTATTTGCCCTTAAAAGCAAAAATAAACTGGAAGGGGGATTTGGTGGAATCTCCCTTGATTTGGATACCATCTTCATAGCATGGATCGGATTTCTGGTTCCTTATCTGTTTGTCTTTTCACACAGGGGAATTACCCATTCTTTCATCTTCGCGGCCATCACTTCCACTCTGTTTTTGTATGTAATATCCAGAAAGAGCATCAACGGGTTCATATCTAAACTATTAAAACGTGACTTATCGGTTGAATTCACTTATAAAACAGTTGGAATTGCCTACTTCGGTGCTCTAACTCATTTATTCCTTGATTTTTCAACTTCCAGAGGCATACCCCTTTTATATCCCTTCACACTCCAAAGATTCAGCGCAGAAATATACTATTACATTGACCTTACCACCGCAGTTATCGCCCTGATAGTTCTGTTAATTCTTTACTTACGGGTGGATATGAGATATAAGAAAGCGGCCATGGCCATCTTCATGATTATGTTAATCTCCTTTGGTGGGATCCGGGCCTATGAGAAAAATGTGGCTCTGGATGAAAATCCGGTAACTGATGGATTGGTTTATTCGGCGGCCTACCCGACCAGTGATATGTTTACCTGGACTATTGTTCAAAGCGACAGTTCCAACAGCACCTATTATTCTTTTAATTACAATACGCTGAATAAAGAAAAAAATGATGCCAAAATGGTTCAGAGTCTAACTGTAACAGGGGGCACGGTTCAATCGGCTCAAGAGGCCATAATTAAAGCAGAACTGTTCACGGAAGTTCAAAGTTTCCGATGGAATGCATATTATCCCTGTATTAACGCTAATTTCAATGCAAAAGAATGGATTCTAACCTACTTTGATGTTATGGACGATGGATATCGTAATAATAACCTAACGGTGACTGTAGATTAATTTTTTAAAGTTTTAAACTATATTATTTCATCTGAAATGAATCCTCATCCTGGCGCACTAAAAGAGAGGATCATCACCAAAAATATAGACCGGATCATGGGATCGATTATGAAGATATGGGGAGGGGCTTCCTGGGTCATAGTTCATCTGGCTTAGGTGCCTATTGTTCCCAATTTCTAACCTCATTAGTAACAAAGTTTATTTACTACTTATTACAATTTATATAACAGGGTGCACTAGTTTAAGGAAATAATTAGATATAAACAAATGTAGAGTTGTCGATATACTGCCCTCCAAAATTAGAAATAGAAAACAAATATAAAAAAAGAATAGAAATAGAATCTTAAACTATTGCACCCTCCTTTTTTTAGGTCACCTTATTTAATGGACCATTATATCTAACTGAAAATAAATTTTGATTATTTACCATGACAGGATGTCCGTCCCTAGCTGATGTTGAAAGGGCTTTATACTCTAAAAATAGGATGAAATGATAATTAAACAATCCTTATTATTTAGATAAATCAGATATAATATAGATGGATATCATTAACACCCTCTTTACGGTTACCGGTGCGGTAATAATTGGAATTATCTTAGGATTCATTATTGCGGGTATCATTGGAGTGGTAGTCCTGGGAATCATAAGGATCAGAAACCGAGATAACTACACCGAAAAAGATCTTAACCGAGTATACACCCTGATTCCAACTATTATTGTAGTGGTAATTGGGGCCCTATTAATGGCAGAAGCCATAGTGAACATTGTAACCGGTGAAGTACTGTTCTTTTATGATATTAATCGGGGACTGGAATTTACTATAGGATTCGTCTTCGTGTTATTGGCAGGCTATTTAATGCCCAAGAAATAATGAGACTACCCTAAATTACTCAATCTTTAATCAGTATGCTGGGACCAAGTTGAAGACATAAACACTTACAGTGAAAGAACTCATCTAATGGTGCCAAAATCAGAACCTACACCAATAACAGATTGGGACCCTTACCCAAATTCATCCCAAGTTTAGCCCCTTAGGTTGTTTTCTCTATTTCTTCGAGGTAAATTATTTCTGTTAGTTCGGATCCCACTTCTTGTAGAGCTTTTTCTAATTGTGCTGATTCTAAGAATTTTTTTGCGTTTTCCCAGTTGTCCCATTGATATAAAATCAGAGCTTCATTAGGGTCATCGGCGTTACGAAAAAGAATAGCTTCCTGAGATCCAGCTTCTTTACGAATAGCTGCTCTTTCATCGAAAAGAGACTTCCCCCGGTTAAAACTCTCAAGTTTAAACCGTGCAATTACATGAATCATGTTTTCACACCCCCAAAATGATTTATGCCTATTTGCGTCTATTTTCATATATTAATATGTTTTTTAAATTATTAATAACATATTAACTCCCCCTCATCTCTACGCTGTGAAATAAATTCATCCAGCACACCAGCCAAGGAAGATCCAGTACCGCTTAGGAATGGGTCTTTTCATTTAGCTTCCTATTTCAACTTCCTAATTTTGGTTTTCCAGTTACCAGAAGGTAAAATTCCACTATAGATGCGATGATAATAGCGATCATGGCCAGTATGATCAGGATATTGAAGCACCAGTCATAGAAGGAATTGTAGAAGTTGAAGGGGAACACCGTCCAGACGATATACACCGCAATGAAACTGACCACATTGATGATTAATTTAACTAAATGCCGGAGCCTCTCTGGACTGTAGAATAAAAGTAGGAGATTCCCAGCAATTGCAAAGTATATGGAGATGTTTATAATCCATAAAACATCGTTAAAGGCATTGGTGACGAAATAAACTTGCCAGTTGAGCAGGTTGTTAACGATGTACCAGAAAATCAGGTTAAAAATTATGGCCGCCACGTACTCTGATTTTTTACTCATTTCTGTCTTTTCTTTTTCCAAGAACACTCCCCCATCCTAACCCGTAACTTACCATATCAAAACTTAAGTCATGTTAAAATTAAGCCAAGAATAACCAGTATTGAACCAATTACTACCAGGATGTACTCTAAAATAGCATAAGGAATTATAAATATGAATATCAGTGCCAGGATGTAAGCTACCACACCACTATAAAGAAGATCTCGCCTCACGTGAAACCACCTACTTATATTTTAATTTTTTAGTGGTAAATAATTTTTTTTAAAGACACATCACAGAACAAGAATTTATTTTAAGACCTGGGTCCTAAATTATAATTTAAGGGGGTACTATTTTGAATGAAGTGGTTAATGATATTGATGAGAAAAGACAAGCCTGGTTTAAGAGATTGACTATCATTGTGGCCATATGGGGAATTTTGAGTCTTTTATTCTCATCTACCTTATTTGGAGTAGTTTTCATACTCTTTGCAGTGTTAATCTATGTATCCAGAAGTTCCATGGCCATCTATGCTCTGGGAATTATATTGTGGATTTTAGGAATAGCACAACTCTTAAATGCAGCTGGGATTACCAATCTAGGCTTTGCACAAGGCGCAGCCCAGGGAACTGAATTAATATTAGTTGCCATTGCCAACCTGGCCATCGGAGCACTAATTATTTACAGAACCTGGAAACTAGAATAAATTCTAGTAAAATCATCCAGCAAATAGATACATTTCTACCACTATAATTTGCCAATAGGAAAGAAAGTCCTGGTCAATCTGACCCGGAGAGGAGATTAATCTCATGGGGAATCTGATTTGCCAGACGCTGTAGATTTCTCCCTATTTATTTATCTTAGTCAGAGGATTTCCATTTTCAATTAATTTAAGGGTTATCTTTTCGAATTCATCCCATAGACCAGGGGCTTCCTCATGAAAACGGGTCGATTTAGGCAGGGCAGATAATTCCACTCCACTGGAACCATAAGTACTATTATATTCCCGGTCTTTAGTGTCTAAATCTATTAGTTTCGAATAGATGGACCGTAGAACTTCTAGGCAATTATTGAATGAAGAAATAGCAATGATCTCGGTATCTCTAAAAGTTATGGCCAGTAGTGATGCCTGGTTTTTCCACATTATCTCGTTCCAGGAAGGCATGGGCATTTTAATAAGCCGATGTGCCATTTTGATCTTAAATTCATCCTCTACAATATATTCATCTTCTTTATTTAATTTATACCAGAAATCCTTTAGTAATTCCATATTCCTTTCGTTTTCAAGAAAAATTAGGGTTCTAGTTGAATTAATTTTCCTTTTTTTAGTTCTTCTATCTCTGCGCCAGTTACTTATTTCACTGGAGCCCAGTCCCATAACAACTCCCAAAACGGTGGCCACAATAGGGGTATATCCGGCTATATTTAACGTAAAAATCAGCTCCTAAAATATGTTTTATTTTTCGAAAAATTTTGTGAAATTTAAAAAAATAGTATTATGCCACTTCTTTATTTTAATAAAAAAAACCAGTTAAAAGTTTTAGATATCATTCACCGTAATTTTCGCACTATATATCTTGTTGATTTTTGGTGGCTTTAAAGGTACCTATAAGACGAAAAAAATATTTTAATTTAAAAAAATGGAATTAAAGGTCCGTATCTGTAAAAAGATTTTTCATAACAATAGCTTAATTAACACCCTGCGACAGATAAAGGAATAGTTAATTTTCCAGATTAAAAATGGAAGGATATTTTTTTAAAAAATCGTATTTAGATTCATTTAAGACGAATTATAGCCTCTTAGGGAAAATTGATTATTTCTTTTTATTTGATGGAGATGTAATTTTGGCTAGTAAAAAAATTAAGGAATTAGGTAAAAAGCTATTATATTGCCCTGAATGTGGAAAGTATGTTTTTGGTATGGTCTATGAAAATCGATTGACCGAAGAGAATTACTGGCAATGTGTTCAGGATCATGAAATCATAGTTTTAAAAGGATATTGAAACTGTTATGCTGTTTATTTCTTTATTACGGCGGTTTTAGATAATATCCGGTTTGGATCTATCGCAGAAATTGGACATGGCCCCTATGAATTGAATTAAGGTTTATTGGGATGAATAAAAAATTAAATAACGGGTATATTTTAGTTTCGCAAAAAATAAATAAAATTTTAGCGAAATTATTCCATTAAAGTAAAATCGCTTTTATATTACTTTATATGCTATAAAATTCAACACTAATTTGCCTATTAGGCAAAAAATTGGAAGTGTTAGTTTGTTTAGAGATAACTACAGTAATAATAGAAATGATTCTCCTATTAAAGAAGGGCATGAATACGATGTTAAGATTGAAGATACCGGCAGAGACGGAGACGGAATTGCCCGTATCGAAGGTTTTGTGGTTTTTGTTTCAGGCGCCAAAGTAGGCGATGAAGTTAAAATTAGAGTTAATTCTGTCCGCAGAAACTTTGCATTTGCAGAAGTAGTAGAATAAATCATTTTTTTATAAAATAGAAGGGACATTATAAACCATTCTGGTTTATTTCTCCTCTATTTTTTTAAATTAAAGTGTAATTCTAACCTATTTCACATTGAAAAGGTATTCAATTTTTTTTATTTAAATTTAAAATGTTTATTTTTTGTTAAGGTTACAGTAAATTTTTTATCCTCATTTTTAATTTCTCAACATAAATAATGATAAAACAGGGCACACGAAAACTATTATAAAAAAAGGTGCAGTTCATATAATTAAAAGAAAAAAAATGGAGAAAAAGTTAGAGTACCAACGCTAATTTTAACAGGAAAAGAATGGACTCTAACCCCCATTGATGGACGATGGATACCGAAACTATAACCTGACGATGATTTGTAAATTAATTTGGTGATGCTTTGATTGATGCTGAGAATCTTACCCGGAAATTTGGAGATTTAACTGCAGTAGATAATCTCACATTCCATATTAAGGAAGGAGAGGTTTTCGGTTTCTTGGGACCGAATGGTGCTGGTAAAACCACTACTATGAGGATTCTTACCTGTCTGATATCAAAGACGGAAGGAGAAGCTAGGATAGCCGGTTATGATGTTAGTGATGAAGCGGATTCTTTAAAAATCAGGAAAATTGTGGGACTTCTTCCTGAAAATGTGGGTCTTTATGATGATCTAACAGCCTATAAGAACCTGGATTTTTATGGGAAACTTTATGAATGTTCCGAGACTCAAAGGAAGGAAAATATTCCGCATTTTCTTAAATTGTTAGGACTTTGGGATAAAAGAGATGTCAGGGTGGGAACTTTTTCTAAGGGCATGAAACAAAAACTTGCTATAGCACGGGCTCTTATTCATGACCCGGAAATATTATTCTTAGACGAGCCAACCGCGAATCTGGACCCTGAATCGTCAAAGACAGTTAGGGATTTCATACTAGATTTGAAGCGGGAAAAAAAGACTATTTTCCTTAATACCCATAACCTTGATGAAGCCCAGAGGATCTGTGACAAAATTGGAATATTCAACACTAAACTGATGGCCATGGGCACGCCTGAAGAATTAGAGGAATCAGTTTGGAGTAATAAAACCGTGATCGAATTAGAACATGTCACCGATAAAATTCTGAAGGCATTAAATAATTTCCCACTGAATGATATCATCAATCGGGATAATAAGTTAATTATTGACGTAGCTAATCCCGAAAAAGATAATCCCCTCATTGTAGAGGCCATAGTCGGTGCTGGTGGCCGGATTCAATACGTTACCAAGCTCAGTCCCACCTTAGAAGATGCCTACTTGAAAATTGTGAGGATGGATCAATGAAACTCTGGAAATCATGGGCTATCGCCTCCAAGGACTTCAATGTATTCCTTAAAAAAAACCGGATCCTATATACATTAATAATTTTACCACTCTTAATCTCCATTGGATTACCAATAATACTAAGTTCTATGACCAGCACGGATAAAACACAGATCATAACTTTACTCAACGCCTTTTCCTATTTTTACATAATCTTAGCTATCATCCAATCCAGTACCCTGGCATCCTACAGTATTCTAGGCGAGAAGATCGAGCAAAGTTTAGAACCACTCCTGGCCACACCCACCACAGACAGTGAATTATTATTTGGAAAGACCATATCTTCATTCCTGCCTTGTGTAGGCGTAATATACGTCTGTTCTATAATTTTCATGATCCTTTCGGACCTCGTCACCTATAATACACTTGGTTATCTTTTTTTCCCAAATCTGAATATGGCCTTTATTCTTCTTTTAGCGGTCCCTCTATCCTCAATTTTAAGCATACAACTAAATGTAATCATATCCGCCAGAGTCAATGATGTAAGAACTGCTAATCAGCTGGGATTGTTATTAGAGATACCTTTTATAGGCTTATATATACTGCTGGTGACGAATATCGCCACCCTTAACATTATGAATATACTGGCCATCGTTGCCATACTCATCCTGACTGTTGTAGCCTTTTTCTACCTGAACAAGACCACCTTCCAAAGAGATAAGATATTAACCCAGTGGAAGTAAAAGGAAGGGAAGAATTAATTTAAAATTAACAGAATTTAAAATTAAAGAGTAAATGAATTATTAAAAAGCATAAGGAAAATAAAATAGGAAATCAAAGGCTCTGGATGGTGGCCATCACCTTCCAAAACCCGTATCAAATAAATGATACTTCTTTCCATCGTGCAACTCAGTGTATCTTTTTTGACACCTATATACCTTACCCCTAGTTGA
>JAJFTX010000086.1 GCA_021372715.1 Methanobacterium sp.
CTGAACTACCACGGCATATGGGCCCGACGAGATTCGAACTCGTGATCACCTCCGTGTCAGGGAGGTATCATACCCCTAGACCACGGGCCCCGTCGTCCATTTTGAATATAATCCTATTGGTATATAAATCTTTGTAACTTATAAGCTGGAATCAGGCGCAAAATAAATTATTTCTTATTGTATAAATTAAAAACTGTTAAATTAAAATTATTGAAGTTTAATACGTTTAAATATGAAAAATATTATTTTAAAATATTTTATTACAAATAATACCAATATTTATTTATTATTAGATATAATAAGGGATATAACGTTCGAAATTGTTCGAATAATAACTATGCTGCAAAATTTATTTATGTCTATGATAACATAATGGATTAATGAAATTGATGGAGGGATTATGATGAATATTGGAGATCCTATAAAAACCACGGTAGAAGAAATTAGAAAAGTATTGAATATTGAAAATGTAGTTGGAGAAGTTATTGAATCTGATGATAAAATTTTAATTCCCGTAACCCGGATGGGAATGGGATTTGGTGCAGGAATGGGACAAGGTAAAGGAGGCTCGGAATCTCAAGGTAGTGGTGAAGGAGCTGCAGCAGGAGCTGGTGGAGCAGCTGGAATCGAACCCATAGCCATGATTGTGGTATTTAAAGGCGTATCTGGTCCCGAAGGTGTTAAAGTGCTAACGCTATCATCTAATCCAATAGCACAAGCATTAGGTGAAGTAGGCTCTGCAGCTATGGAGATGATGAAAGAAGGCATGCACAAAAAACATCCCAAAAAAGAAGAAAAAAAGGAAGAAAAACCAGAATAACCTCATATTGACTTCATAGAATTTAAGTAAAATTAGAGAGGATTACAGTTGATCTTAACTATAATTGGTGTCATAATCCTTATTCTGGCACTGATTTTACTGTTAATCCTCTTTATTCCCTTTCATATTTCTTTATATCTAAAAAAACAGGATACTGATATAAAAGGGAAGATTAAAATTAGCTGGTGGAAGATAAGAATTATCCAGCGTGATATACCCGCTGAGGAAAAATCTAAAAAGAAAAAAGAGGAAAAAAAGAAGAAAAAGAAGAAGAGAAAAATTAATATTGATGATTTTCTAAAAATTCTAAAAGAATTCATCAACGCCTTTCCACAATTTATACCAATATTTCAAGCTTTTTTTAAATCCATAATCCTGGAAAAAGTTAATCTAAACTTCAATATAGGCTTCTTCAGCCCAGTTACTACTGCTTTATTCAGTGGTTGTTTCTGGAGTATTAGCTCAATTTTAAATCTTATACCCCCACTCAATCTATCCATCACTCCTGATTTTCAAAATAGCAAATTCGACGGATCCATTGATTTAGCTATTAAACTAAAGTTATACCCCATATTTGCTGCATTAATCAGAGCTATAACCAAAAAACCAGTTCTTAAATTATTCTGGAGCATGAGAAAATTAAATCAGTGATTTAATATGAATGACATAATAATGAAATCCATTTTCAGCATCCTGGACGAATTAGATAAGGACAAGTTATTCAGTTTAATGGACGAAATAGATAATGAAACCATATTCAGTATAATGGAAGAATTGAACATCGATTCTAAATTCGAAAGTCCAGATATCTCCTATCAGAAGAATATCTTAAAGGGTAAGCCCATAATATTGGCTAGTAGAACTATTTATCCCATAATCAGAGTATTGACCGTAGAATATCAAGACCAGTATATTTATGAAAACATCCTACCCATCGCCATGGCAATTATTGAACATGACAACAAATATCTTGTTTACTTAGATGAGGAAAACCAGGAAATAAACCAACTGATCAATGAAGATGACCTATGGGATGATTTGGGTTTGTAATCCATTAATAAAAAAAATAGATATTGGTATAAATGGTGTTATAGGCAATTTATAACCAATAAAATAATAAAAATAAAAAATTAAAGAATTTAAGCTGCTTTTACGGCTAATTCGATATCATCTGCTTTCACAGTTTTTCTACCGGCGTGTTTTGCAAGTTCAACGGCTTTTTTAGCAATTTCTTCGCC
>JAJFTX010000102.1 GCA_021372715.1 Methanobacterium sp.
ATTGGTGCTTTAACCATCGCCGTAGCTACCATGCCATTCAGTGCAGAAGGACTCCGAAGAAGAGAAAACGCCGAAAAAGGCCTTGAAAAATTACAGAGCGCAGCAGACACAGTTATAGTGATACCCAATGATAAACTATTGGAAGTAGCTCCAAACCTTCCTATCAATAAAGCCTTTATGGTGGCAGACGAACTACTGGGAAGAGCTGTAAAAGGAATTACCGAACTGATTACTAGACCTGGTCTGGTCAGCCTGGACTTTGCTGATATCCGCAGCATAATGAAAGGCTCTGGAATGGCCATGATTGGAATGGGCGAATCAGACTCCGGAGATAGGGCCATAGAATCTGTACATGAAGCATTAAACAGCCCACTTTTAGATCTGGACATATCAAACGCTAAAGGAGCATTAATAAACATATCCGGAAGCTCAGATCTTACTTTACATGAGGCTGAAAATGTGGTGCAGATAGTGGCTGATGAATTGGATCCTGATGCCAACATAATCTGGGGTACTCAAATCCAGGAAGACCTGGACAACACCATAAGAACCACCATCGTAGTGGCTGGTGTCAAATCTCCACATATTTTTGGTATACCTGGAGAAAAAGAGTTTATTGAGGAAAGAAAAGAAGAATCAGTTCCCGAATCCGTTCTAGAAGAATTTATCGATGGTGTCTTTTAATTAAGTCCTTCAATGGATTGAAGGCCGATTTAGGGATAATAATATCATTCCCTTATGCAAGGATCAACTTTAGTATATACCAACTCCTGTAAAAGGAAAAGTTTATAAATCCTAAAAATAAGCTAATGTTAACTATCTTAAATTTCTTAATTCTCATTTTATTAATAATTCTTATTTTATTAATGAATGAATTGAGCAGGTATCTTTATGAAATTAAACAAAGAATCCATCGTTCGTTTTATAAAAATGAACCAAAGAGTTCTAAGAGTGGCCAGAAGGCCCGATAGAGAAGAATATATTAATGTGGCTAAGATCACTGGACTAGGAATAATAATTATAGGAGTCATAGGTTTCATAATTAGTTTAATTACTCAACTTTTAGGTAAAGTTTAAAAATTAGGTACATTTTATTATAACAGTCAAATAGCTAAATTTTATACATTCTATATTTTCAAGGTACTGAGTTAATTTAATAATAATAAAATTTAAAACATTCAATGATTAAAAGTATGTAAATTTCCATTTGGTATGTGATATTTTGATTTATGCAATAAGAACTTTAGTGGGCCAAGAAAAGAATGTGGCCAGAATAATAGCCAGGAACGTTAAAAGCAGCGATCTTGAGGTTAACTCAATTTTGGTCCCGGAAAGTTTAAGGGGATATATTCTAGTGGAATCTTCAGGCAAACTGGATATGCAAAACCCAGCCTTTAAAGTTCCCCATATGAAAGGCGCTATAGAGGGCGAAATACCCTACGAAGAAGTGAAAAGCTTTTTAAATCCCGAACCAATCATTGCTTCCATTAAAAAAGGAAGTATTGTGGAGCTTATATCCGGACCATTCAAAGGGGAAAAGGCTAAAGTAGTTAGAATTGACGAATCCAAGGAAGATGTGGTTTTAGAACTAATCGAAGCCGCGGTTCCGATTCCAGTAACAGTTAAAGGCGATCAAATACGTTTAATACAGAAGGAGGCAGATTAATGGCAAAAGAAACCATAGAAATTCTTATAGACGGCGGTAAAGCCACACCAGGACCACCATTAGGTCCCGCAATAGGACCGCTGGGCATTAACATGATGCAGGTAGTGGAGCAGATAAACCAGAAAACCTCAGATTTCGAAGGAATGAAAGTTCCCGTTAAAATTATTGTGGACGTAGGAACCAAAGAATTTGAGATAACCGTAGGTACACCACCCACCACCGCGTTGATCTTAGATGAACTTAAAATAGAAAAAGGTTCCCAAGACCCAGGTCTAGATAAAATAGCCGATTTAAAGGTGGAACAGGCCTTAAAAATTGCCAGAATGAAATTCGATGCCCTACTATCCAACGACTACAAAAACGCTGCTAAAGAGGTTATAGGAACCTGTGTGAGTATGGGGATAACCGTAGAAGGAAAAGATCCTCGAGAAGTGCAGCAAGAAATAGATCAGGGCGTTTATGATGATAAACTGGTCCAGGATACCTAAATTTAAGTAATAAACCATTATAATAGAATTGAAATTTCATAAATCTATATTAATATCATCAAATAGATTAAGATACTCCAAATAAACTAAAAAGGAATTAATCTAAATTTGGCAGAAACAGAGAACCGTTATTTAAGATGAACTTTCACATTTGAAGTTCATGGAGGAATGAAATTGAATAAACAAGAGATATTGGAAGGGGTGAAGAAGGCTAAGGAAGATTCGAAGCCGAGAAACTTCACACAATCCATCGATGTGGTAATCAACATCAAGGATTTAGACGTGAAAAAGCCAGAGAACCGTATAGACGAAGAAGTGTTCCTCCCCGAAGGAAGAGGGAAGAACGTTAAAATTGCTTTTATAGCAGATGGAGAACTGGCACTTCAAGCCAAAAACGCCGGTGCAGATCTGGTAATAACCAAATCTGAACTGGAAGAATTGGGTAAAAATCGTAAGGACGCTAAAAAAATGGCTAATAAATACAATTTTTTTGTTGCCCAGGCCGATTTGATGCCCCTGGTTGGTAGATTCCTAGGACCCGTACTGGGACCTCGGAAAAAGATGCCAAAACCAGTTCCTGCCACAGCAAAACCCGATCCAATTATAGAAAGATTGAAAAACACCATAAAAATAAGAATAAAAGACCAACCAGTTATCCAAGCCCTGGTAGGATCACAGGAAATGGATGATGAACAGATTGCAGAAAATATTGAAGCAGTGCTGGGAATACTGGACAGAAATCTGGAGAAGGGTCGAAATCAGATCAAATCCATGTATGTGAAAACCAGTATGGGTCCAGTAGCGAGGGTGATTTAAATGCCTCATGTAGCAAGTTGGAAAAAAGAAGAGGTTAAAGATATTAAGGGCCTAATTAGCAATCATAAAGTAGTTGCTATGGCTAACCTAGCTGATATACCAGCCCCCCAACTCCAGAAGATGCGTAGGAATTTAAAGGACAACGCTCTGATAAAGATGTCCAGAAAAACTCTGATGAATCTGGCCTTGAATGACTGTGATAAGTCCAATATAGAATCTCTGAGTGAACATATGGAAGGACAGCCTGCTTTAATCTTCACGGATATGAATCCCTTCAGACTATATAAAATACTAGAGGAAAGTAAAACACAAGCTCCTGCTAAGGCAGGAAATATAGCTCCTATAGATATAGTTGTTCCAAAGGGTGATACTGCATTCCCACCAGGCCCTATGCTTGGTGAGCTTCAGAAAATCGGTATCCCTGCTAAGATAGATAAGGGAAAAATAGTTATAACCAAAGATCAAAAAGTGGTAGAAGCTGGAGAGAAGATCAAGAGCAGCGTAGCCAGCATACTAACCCGGCTTGAAATTTATCCCATGGAAGTGGGTATCGATCTCAAGGCTGCTTATGAGGATCAAACAGTATATACCTCCGATCTACTAACTATAGATACAGAAAAAACAATATCAAATATTCAAAACGCTTTTACCAGTGCTCTGAACCTGTCGGTTAATGCAGAGATTTTCAATAAATTATCCATGCCAATAATCATCTCCAATGCAGCCACCAAGTCCATGAATCTGGCAGTTAATGCAGAGATTTTAAATGAAAAAACCATAGTAATACTTATGCCTAAGGCCTACTCTCAGATGTTGGCCATAGCTTCAGAGATAGCATCTGTAAACGATGCTGCCCTGGATGATGAAATACGAGAGAGACTAAGTTCAAACACAGCAAAAGTTGAAACTATCATTGAAGAGGAAGAAAAACCCCCTGAAGATGAAGAAGAGGAAGAAACCGAAGAAGAAAAAGAGGAAGAAGCTGCAGCTGGCCTTGGCGCTCTATTCGGCTAACCTTAAACTTACATAATATATTATAAATTATAAAAACTAGATGAATAAAACATTAAATAGAGTCAAATTGAATTTAAAGTGAAATTTGTTAAAATTTATAAAAATTAGAAGGTGATCATATGGAATACGTATACGCAGCAATGTTATTGCACACAACCGGTCAGAAAATTGATGAAGGAAATGTACAGAAAGTTTTAGAAGCAGCAGGAGCAGAAGTAGACGATGCCCGTATTAAGGCATTGATTGCAGCTTTAGAAGATGTGGATATTGATGAAGCTATAGAAAAAACAGCTTTAACAGCTGCAGCACCAGCCGCAGCCGCACCATCAGCCGCACCAGCCGCTGCTGAGGAAGAAGAAGAGGAAGAAGAGGAAGAATCTGAAGAAGAAAAAGAAGAAGAAGCAGCTGCCGGTCTCGGCGCGCTATTCGGTTAATTCTTCTAATTTTTACTTTTTTTCTTTAAAATAATTTTATTAAAATGAACTTTATACATTGATTGAAACGGGCATATATATTACATTACATCATACGTGTCTTTCAGATCATTACGGAATAATTATTTTGAATCTGTTCTTTTAACTGCCATTTTACTGGTTATAACTAATTTAGCAGTGATATAATCCTGGTTTTTTTTATCTTTACTTAATTCATCATTTATTATTTGTAGTAAGTATTCAAATTCGTCTTGCTTACAGTTATAAGCCCGTTTTAGGAGATTTCCAGAATCTAAAATATCATTATTACTATCCATTTTCCCATCACCACTAATAAGATTATGAAAAAACTTACTTTCTTATATTAATATATTAAAATGGGTATTTAAAGATTTAGATTATTAGAATACCATATGGAGTGGTTTACATTAATATTTTATTTTTTAATCAAGAATGTTTACCAATTAAATGAATACATCAATAGGTGACTATCCAAAAGGGTTGAACAATCAATTGAAAATTATTAAAAGATTAATTATATAATCCGGTTAAATAATAATAGAATTAGCAGAATAAACCAAGAATATAATATCATAATAATAAGTTTTATCATTCAAATCATTCTATCTTTAAACTTAAAAACCAAATAAATGATGATTTTTATGTCAACTCAACTAGAAACACTGGGATACAGTAAAAAAACATGTAAAACATGTGGTAAAGATTTTTGGGCATCTGATGACCGGGAAACCTGTGGAGATGCACCCTGTGATAAATATGATTTCATAGGCAATCCAGCAACCAAAAAAAAGTATGACTTGCCATCCATCCAAAAAACCTTCCTGAAATTCTTCGCCCAAAATGATCACACCCCTATTGAAAGATACCCCGTTCTAGCCAAACGCTGGAGAGATGATGTTTTTCTCGTGGGAGCTTCCATTTACAACTTCCAACCATGGGTAACCTCTGGTATGGTAGAACCTCCAGCCAATCCTCTGGTAGTTGCCCAACCCTCGATAAGATTGAACGATGTGGACAACGTAGGCCGAACTGGAAGGCATATGACCTGCTTCACCATGGGTGGTCATCATGCCTTCAACACTGATGAAAAACAGGTTTATTGGGAAGATGAAACAGTTAAATACTGCCACGATTTCATTAATCACACAGGAATAAATCCAGAAGAGATTACATATATTGAATCCTGGTGGGAAGGTGGTGGAAACGCCGGTCCCTGCTATGAAATATGCGTAAGGGGAGTGGAATTGGCCACACTGGTCTTTATAAAATACCGTACCACACCACAAGGATATAAAGACATACCTTTAAAAATCGTTGACACCGGTTACGGACTGGAAAGATTCGCCTGGATATCCCAGGGAACAGCCACTGCCTACGAAGCCTCTTTTGGACCTGTGATCAATAAACTTAAACAGATGGGCAAAGTAAAGGTGGATGATCATATCCTTGCTGAGAATGCCAGGGTTGCAGGGATGATGGACATCGAAGACATATCAGATCTAAAAACACTGCGCATGAAGGTTGCAAAGAGGCTGAATATACCAATAGATGAACTTATAACAGCTACTAAACCCATAGAATCAGTTTATATAATAGCAGATCACACTCGTTGTCTGGCATTTATGCTGGCAGATGGAGTAGTGCCCTCCAATATCAAAGACGGATATCTGGCCCGTTTGATCCTAAGAAGAACCATTAGATTCATGAAAGAACTTAATCTTGACGCTTCCTTGCAGGATATAATGAAAATACAACTTGACTTTTTAAAAGAGACCTATCCAGAAATTAAACACCATGAAGAACACATCAATTCCATAATAGATCTAGAAGAGGGCAGATACCACAAAACCGTTTCTAAAGGTAGTAAATTAGTAGAAAAGACCATAAAATACCTTAAAAAGAATAATAAATCAAAAATACCTTTGGAAACACTTATAAAGCTTTATGATTCCCATGGCATACCCCCGGAAACAGTTAATGAAATATCTAAAAAGAATGATTTCAATGCAAATATACCAGATAATTTCTACACCAAGGTGGCCGCAGAACATTCAGAAGAAACCAAAGAAGAGGAATCCGTTATAGAAATCGATTTCCCCCCAACAGAACTTTTATTCTACGATCAAACCTCTGAAATAAGATTCAATGCCCATATAATCGGGACATACCAGAACAATGTGATACTGGATCAGACACTTTTCTATCCGGAAGGTGGTGGTCAACCATCTGATATAGGATATTTAAGAATACATGACCAGAGGATCAAGGTTAGTCATGCCGAAAAAATTGATGAAATAGTTTTACACCGGGTTAAAGAAGAAGACCTACAGAAGTTACACCCTTATAAAGGCCAGATAATCGAAGGTCATATCAACCTTCGTCGAAGAAGAATTTTAACCCAAAATCACAGCGCCACCCATTTAATCATTGCATCAGCCAGAAAGATCCTGGGAGATCATGTATGGCAAGCAGGAGCTCAGAAAGGTGTTAAAAAGTCAAGAATAGATATATCACACTATAAAAGAATCTCACCAGATGAACTCCGGGAAATTGAACTTCTGGCCAATAAACTGGTAATGGATAATATCACCATCAACACCTTCTGGATGGATAGAACAGTGGCCGAGAAAAAATATGGATTCATATTATATCAGGGAGGTGTGGTGCCTGGAATGAACATCAGAACCGTCGAAATTGAAGGTACAGATATACAGGCCTGCGCCGGTACCCACTGCAACAAAACAGGTGATGTGGGATTCATAAAAATAAACAGAACAGAGAGAATACAGGACGGAGTGGAAAGAATTGAATTTTCCGCTGGTGAATCCGCTGTAGAATCAATGCAAAAAAATGATCAACTATTAAAGGAAAGTGCCGGCGTTTTCAAAGTTGATGCTGAACAGCTTCCTCAGACCTGTGAAAGATTTTTCAGCGAATGGAAAGCCTTTAAAAATGAAATAAATAGATTGAAGAGTGAAATAGCCTCCTTAAAAATTGAGGGGCTCACCAGTAAAACCATTGAAATCCAAGATTTAATGGTTTTAAACCAATTGGTAGAAGCCGATATGGGAGAACTCTTAAAAATAGCATCAGATCTAACAAAAAAACAGGAAAAAGTTGATGTAGTAGTAATTGCTAATAATGATGGTAAAATAGTTGGTGCTGCCTCTCCAAAAGCCACTGCCAAAGGCATTAAAATGAATGAAATCATTAAAGATGCGGCAAATATTATGGGTGGCGGAGGTGGAGGTAAACCAAACCTGGCCCAGGGAGCAGGACGCGATACTACAAAATTAAAAGAAGCGTTAGATTCAGTGATGGATTACCTAAGAAAGTAAATACCAGAATAAATATTATAAAAAGAAGTTTACCTGAAAAATGAAGGTGTTATTGATGTCAAAGAAAGAAGAATCAGGAAAACAAGAAGAAATCAACTACTGGAAAGAAGTGGGTGAGAGAACATTTAAGGAAGGTAACTACCTAGCAGCATTGGAAGCTTATGAAACAGTAACCCTGGCAGATCCAGAAAATTCCGAGGCATGGAAAGGCATGGCAACCGCATTTTCTCTCCTAGATAAGCCCTATGACGCACTGAACAGTCTGGATCAGGCAATTGAAATAAATCCATCTGATATTGAATCTCTGGAGATTAAACAACTGATCCTTAAAAAACTGGTAGAAGAAAACCAAGAAGCTTTAAATCGATTGAAAACAGTCCAATCTGATAAAAAAAATCAGAAGCTAATCTAAAAATTATTAAAGGTAAAAAAAATTCCCACAAACTAAAACTATATTTAACATGAATCACCTGAAATAAGGAGAAAATACCTTTGAAAATCCGCACTGTCGCTGAAATAAACCAGAAAATTAAAAAAGGCGAAGCAATAGTACTTACTGCAGAAGAAATAAGTAATCTGGTGAGGGAAGGTAAAAAACCAGAAATAGAAGACGTGGACGTGGTAACTACAGGAACCTGTGGAGTGATGTCCGGCACTGCCGCAATATTCCATATCACTGCAGGTGAACCCGGATCTTTTAAAATCGCCAGTGAAATCTTATTAAATGGCGTACCAGGATTTCCCGGCCCCTGCCCTAATGAATGGCTTGGATCAGTAGATCTGATAGTTTATGGTACATCACATAGTATGTACGATGAAAACTACGGTGGAGGATTTTTATTCAATGATATAATTAAAGGAAAGGATATTGAAGTCGAATTAAAATCTGATGATGGGAAAATATTTAAATCAACCAC
>JAJFTX010000110.1 GCA_021372715.1 Methanobacterium sp.
GCTACCACTGGTATTTCCTCAAAATTGCAGAATCCCTCTATTTCCATGGTTCTGGTTGCTGCTGGTTTAAGGGCTTCCAGTTCTCTATCAGTGAATTGTAAACACTCTCCTGCTAGAATATATGCTTTTCCTATTTCAGCAGCGGTTAATTCTTCACCATCTTTTTCGCATACTTTTTTGTAGCGTACCCGTCCACAGTCCTTCTTATGAACCAGGTGGAAATTCACATGCAAATTTTGACTGGCTGCGTATAACCTAACTGGGATAAAAATTGTACCGAAGATGATATGCCCGGACCATATGGATCTCATTTTTAACACCTCTACTGGATTCTAGATCAATTTATAATGCATATATTTTGCTATTAGATGATAATAAATTTTCCCTTGTTCTTTATAAACAAAACCAGTTATATTATGTTAATTTAAGTAAAAAATTAAATTTATGGGTAATATTCTAGAATCGCCGCTTATATTTCAATTCTTTAAATTTTATGGTGAATTTGGTTCCTTGACTCCTGTCCAAATCTATAGTACCATCGATCTGTTCGGTGAGCATGTTTACTAATTTCAGGCCCAATGATTTTTTCACATCCTTATAATCCATGTCCTCTGGAAAACCAACCCCATTATCACTTACAATAAGAGTTATTTCATCATTTTCTTCTTTTAATTCAATTTTTATCTCACCCTCCCTATGGTCGGGGAATGCGTATTTTAGACTGTTACTAACCAGTTCATTGATTATCAGACCACAGGGAATGGCTGTTTCAATATTCAGATAAATTTCATCTACATTGATTATTGTTCTGATTTCATGTTTTAAACTATAGGAATAGCACAGATCAGATACTAAACTGTAGATGTAATCTGTAAAATTGATATTAATTAAATCAGTGGATTGATAGAGCATTTCATGTACAGTTGCCATGGATTTTACCCTATTCTGACTTTCACTTAATATATTTATGGTCTCTTCCTCATCCACGAAATATTTCTGCAAATCCAGTATACTAGTGATGACCTGCAGATTGTTCTTGACTCTATGATGTATCTCCTTAAGTAGAAGTTCTTTTTCATTTAATGAATTTATTATTTCGTTCTCAGCTTTTTTTCGCTCGGTTATGTCCACGATAAATCCTTCAAGATATTTGGGGGAGTCTTCTTGATCTTTAATCAATTTGAAGGATAGTTCACTGGTAATTATACTACCATCTTTACAGTAAAAATCATTTTCATAGAACTGCCATGCTGTTTCTTTTAGAGCTTTATTAATTATTTTAGAACGTTTTTCTTTATCAACATATATTTTACTGATATTATCCTTATTAACCATGGAAATAAGTTGTTCTGGTGAATCATATTTTAGCATATCTGCCAGTGACTTATTTACTTCTATGAATTTACCCTCTATTGAGGAATGAAAAATTCCAATGGGTGAGTTATCAAATATGCTTTTAAAATGTTTCCTGCTTTTGATTAAATTTCTCTCTATCTTTTCCCGGTTATCTATCTCATTTCTAGCGGAAATGTAAAGATTTTTATTCTCATTTAAGGTATAGGCCTGACGGATTAGTATAAGAAGTATTATAATACCACCCAATACTTCTACGTAAAAAAAGTTAGATATGATTTGGTTTTCATTAGCCCAAATTATTACTGCATAAGCGATTATTACCAATAAAATAGGAATATACGTGGATAGATTGATGGTCATTGGTCTTGGTAATTTAGTAAATGGATTATATCCATATTTAACATATTTTATTTGTAGAAGAGCAGCCAGCCCTATTAATATAAAACTAATAATCCATCCCACGTCAAGTAAACCTCCACTTATATAAGTTCCATGCGTTGATTGGAATGAATAAATACTATCAGTGATTATCTGGACAAAAATACTTATTCCAATAAATAACAAGGGCCCTAAAGGAATATCCTTAAAAGTTAATAACATCATCCTTACCAGGGCAAAAAGCAGTATTAAATCTCCAATAACGTAAGCCGTTGATATAATACTCCCTAAGAATTCGTTGTTCATCTCAAATGCAGGTACTATGAGGAATGTTAAAAAAATAAGACCAACGGTTAAAGTGATGATCAACATATCCATGAACAACTTGAACTCTTCACTTCTCTTCATTGGTGTTCGAGGAAGATAATAAATAGCCAGGGCAAAAAGGGGATAAAATGCCAGGTAAAAAATATCAGCTACTGAGGGGAATGTAGTGGTGTTCAATACTATTTCCAGTAAGGTCCATATGGTATCACCTAAAAAATAACTAACTGTAGCCAGTGTAAATAACAGCCAGGCAATTTTAACTCTATGACCCATAACGCCAGATATTTTTGCAGCGTAAAGTAGACCAATAATCACTACTATTTCTATTATTAATGAGGACGAATCACTGAATAACACACTCATTGCTTCATCGGATTTAAATAGATTTAAAAGCAGTAAGTAGATGAATATTATGATAAAGGACAGTATAACCATATTTTTAAATGATAAAAATGATCGATCTAAGTAATCAGCATCAGTATTCATCAATATAAATTTATTAAAAAAACTAGTAAATTAATTTTATTAAAAATAATATTAGATAAAAAATAGAGATAAGTGTTCCAGTAAAAGTAGATCTATTTTTTCTCAATTTTTTCATCATCTACTTCAATGGGATAGCTTTTTATCCTCTCAAGATCAGCATAACATCTCTCTAGATTCATAGAGATTTTCTTAATTTCTTTTTCAGAATTTTTTAAATCTCTTTTCAGTAATAAATTCTTAATCTGCAGATATATGGATAAAGCTATGAAGATAATGGCGATGATTGATAATAAAATAATATATACTGTAGCTGCCATGGCTTGCCATAGGAAAGCGAATCCGTAGAATAGGTAAAATATAGCTCCCATAATCCCAAATATAAGTGCTATGATTACTATTATCTTAAATTTTTCCCGGAAATCATCTCTTACCATATTATCTGCTCTATTAGGTTTTTTATTCATACTTTAATCTGGTTATCTAAAGATTATTATTTAGATCCCTATATAATTAATATGTATTAATCTGCTACTAAACAATTGGGTCTAATTTGGGAAAATCTTTATTTATTTACCAGTTCACTTTTATTATAACTCTGTCAAGAGTTATCCCAGGGATCAACTACTAATAAATTCCATTAAACACTTCATTTCCCATGATCCCTGGGAGAACCCCCCATTTTTTAATTAAAAAATAATGAACCTTATGAATAAACAATCTAACTTCTAGATAACATTTTATGGGGATAGAGTCCAATTTCTTAGTTATAATCTCATTTAAACAATATACATTCCTGAAAAGCTGATAATTATGGTTAAAGGTAGGAAAAGTCTGAAAAGGCGAAATGCTAAAAAATACTTTTTAAACAAGAAATTCATGATAATGCTACCCCTAATTATCATTTTAATTATAGCTAATCTAACTTTAGATCAGGATAATAAAAATCAAGAACAGTTAAAAACGGTTAAAGTTCTATTATATAGTGGATCAGGGACTAGTAATAATAGTATATTACAAATAGAAAATTGTCTAGAGAAATCTAACTCACAAAACACTATTCCTGAAGTAAAGTTCACTTGTAATACCTCAAATAGAATAGATAACCAAACACTCAATGGTTATGATGTTTTAATTATGCCTGGCAGTAATGAAGGCTATGATTATCTGGATAATGATGATATAAATGTGGATGATCTTAAATCCTTTATTGCCAGTGGTAAGGGTTTTATAGGAATATGCGCTGGTGCCTACTCCGGAGCAGTATACAATGGAAACTTGTATAATGGTTGGGGTTTAGCTCCCCATGTAATAACTGATTATTCCCTGCAAACAGGAAATCTCACCATCAACATAACAGAATCCGGTAACCAGCTATGGGGTTACCAAGGCAGTAAAATTATTTCACATATCAATGGCCCGGCCATGCGCACCTCAGGAGGGCAGGCGATCACCTTCGCAGTCTATGGTGATGACAACACCAGTTAT
Organism: Methanobacterium sp.; assembly: GCA_021372715.1. GTDB lineage: Archaea > Methanobacteriota > Methanobacteria > Methanobacteriales > Methanobacteriaceae > Methanobacterium_A. Next base: position 4,033 of record JAJFTX010000110.1, read on the forward strand.
AAGGGATCAGCGGCGGTGGTAGGTGACTATTATGGTGAAGGAAGAACAGTTCTAAGTGGAGTTCATCCTGAATTAGAACCACAAGATCCAGATATGCTAATATATTTAGTTCTATGGGCTTATAATGGAACATTAAATACTAACAACACCACTACAACGAATTAGAATGTAATTTATTTATTAAATCTTCTAAAAATCTGTTATCCAAATTTATTTTTTAGTATTTGCCAGGATCTATAATATTGCCAGGATCTATAATATTTGAAATCCCCTAGGTTTGTATTTACAATTAAAAAATAAAATAATCTATAAATATCATCATCCCCCAATAATATTATATGAAGCTTAGATTGGAGGTTGTACTGGCTATTGGATTGTTTCTTTTATTAATGATTCCTCTCAGCATTTATTCAACGGTTCTGGAGGATACCAATATTACCCAGAACAACACCACCTTGTTGAATGTTCCAGATGTAAGACAGCCTACGAATTCTTCCTGCGGACCCACTGCACTACAGGCAGTTTTAGATTACTATGGCACAGATAAACCAGTAGATGTACTAATAAACATGACCAACTCCTCAGAGAATGGAACTACACCAGATAACATTGCTCAGGCAGCACGAGATCTGGGTTTCAATGCCGAGATAAAAGAAAACATGACCCCTCAGGATCTGCAGCAGAATATAAACCAGGGCACACCTACCATAATAGTATGTCAAGCATGGAGAGATGGGAATACCACCAATCAAAGCTGGAAAGATGATCAGGATGATGGTCATTATATGGTGGTAATTGGGATCGATGATAAAAATGTATACTTTGAGGATCCGGCTATTCTGGGAAGTAGAGGCTTCATTCCCCTCCAGGAATTCCTGGAAAGATGGCATGATCAATATGAGAATCAAACAGGGAACAACACCACGGTCAACCATCTGGGTATCATGATCACAGGTAAACAACCGGTATCTCGCCTGCCATTTATAGAAATAAATTGATAAAAAAATATTTTTGTTTTATTTCATTATATTCAGAATGATATTTAGTTCATTTATTTTGTTGTTAATTTTCTGGATATTTTCGTTTAAATGTTCATTATTCTTCTTTAATTTCTCGTTTTCTTCTTTTAATTTATTTATTTCCATTTCTGTTTTTATTTTAATGACTTTTATTTCTTCATTATATGATTCTTGAGCGCTTTCCAGTTTACGTTTTAATTCTCGCACTCTTTTTGCATTCTCGTTGAGTTCGTCTATTTTTTTCCTTAAATCGGCGATGTTTTTAACATCCATTATTTCAGGTAACTCGGAACATTTAATGATCATCACTTCATCATCGAACTCGAAACCATGGGTTTCATCCAGTTTGATGTAAAGATCTGATTCATTTCTTTTATCCAGCCGATTATTCTCTTTAAAATGTTCAACCTTAGTTTTAGTAATACTTTTATTTTTTGAATCGGCCATAAATATTACCTCCTGGTTTTATATTAAAACAGATTAACTCCAGCTAAACATTCACCAGAAAACATAGAAATATATTGTAAATTTTATATTTATTTTACTGGATAATATAAATTTTTATTTGTTCTAAACACATTCTATGATAAAATCACCATTTCATTATAGGTGTTAAATCCTTTAATATTGTTTTTTAGCAATTGATCTTAGCTCAGTGTGATATTTACTATATTTGTGTTTTCTCCATTGAATATGCTGCTTATTAAATAATTGATCCAAGCTAAAAATTCGTAGAAAAGTTGTTCTATGTCTATTTTTGAATCATCAACTTCCACGTTGCTTAATTCAGAGGTAGGTGGTTTAAGTGTACCTTGATACCATTCTTCTGCAGCTGTGTCATTGTATGGGGTTGTTTGATTTGCTTTGGGGAATCTCCCACTCCAATTACCTACAAATGCATTATATCCATGATTATTATGCCAGATAACCTGGTTCTGATAATTTTCTGATTGGGTGATGGTTAATCCGTAATTTTTATTGTTAACATCCTTCCAGGTAGTAGCACCATTTAAAAATAGAGCCACCACATCTACAATCTCTCGGCCCTGATACTTGCGTGAGTATGCCGTAGCATAATAATTAGCCTTTGAACTGGTGAACATATCAGAAAAGCTTTTTATAGTTTCTGTTGGATTGGAAACTTCATTATGTTCAACCCAACCACTGGAAAAACAGGCCCCGAATAAAATCACCGGAATGTTTCCTTTAAAAGGAGCTTTAAAAGAGTTACCTGAGTTTCCTTCCTGCATCTTATGGTCCACGCCCCATATAATACCATCTGAACCAACTATTCCAAAGGGAGGGGATGCTATTCCTCCATTACCATTGTAATTTCCCTCTATGAAAACCCCATGTCCAGCATAGATCACAGCATCTGCATTGTACATTCCCTTGAGTATCTGTTTGGTGGTTGCATTCTCCCCATACAGTTCTAAAACTTCAAATCCCTTGGATTTAAGTACTTCTGCAGTTTCCTTAACCACTTGATAGGATTCAGGAGTGGTGTTATCTCCATTGGCAATTATCAGAATATGTGCATCAGAAATGGGTAAAATACTGAAAAAAACAGGTATTAATAATAGTATCAATAGTTTCTGAGGCAATTTGTTTCCTGTCATTTATATTACACCTTATAAAAATATTGAATTTTAGATAAGTTACTGAGATTCTTAAAATATTAAATCTTTACTGAGATTCTTAAAATATTAAATTTTTGATAAGTTACTAAGATTCTTAATATGTTATGTTATTTAAAAAAAGGGGGTCCTATTTATTATGGTAATTATGGTTAATTATAATCAGGTTTTATCTGAACTCTTTTTTAGCCATTTTCATCTTCTCCCGTATAGGGAGCTTCTGACTACACAACTCCTCACAGAGTCCGCAGCCTAAACATTTATCTGCTTTTTCTTCATCTTTTAGATTGTAATGGTATTGCATGTATACATTGGAAGCATCATGGAGCATGGCTGCCTGGTTAAGGTAACTTAAACATTGGGGAATATTTACACCGTTGGGACAGGGCATACAGTAGTCGCAGGCACTGCATTCCACCTCGATTTTATCCTTATAAGCTTTCTTCACTTGTTCCATTAATTCATTTTCTTCTGTAGTTAAGGATTGGGGATGGCCGTCTTCGGCACAGAAAATATTTTCCACCAGATGTTTCATTTCATTCATACCACTTAAAACGGTAGTAATTTCCGGATGATTCCACAGGTAGCGGAAAGCCCATTCAGCGGCTTTGCGTTGTATTGGTGCTTTTTTCCAGATTTCAGTCACTTCTGGCGGTGTATAACTAGCTAGTATTCCGCCTTTTAATGGTTCCATCACTGCGATACCTATTTCTCTTTTCGCAGCATATTCTAATCCTTCCCTTCCAGCTTGTATATTTTCATCTAAATAGTTGTATTGGATCGTACACATATTCCAGTTGTAGGATTCAATGACATCTTTAAATAAGTCAATATTATCATGGGAAGAGAATCCTGTGTATTTAATCTTCCCATCTGCTATTGCAGAGTCCAGAAAATCTAACACTCCTAAATCTTCCATTTTCGACCAATTTCTCTCTTTAACATTATGAAGAAGATAGAAATCAATGTAATCTGTCTTAAGACGCTTTAATTGTTCTTCAAGGAAATTATCGAAGTCTCCTTTTTTCTCTATCAACCAGCTGGGTAGTTTAGTACATAGATATACATCCTTCCGGGCAGTGTTCTCCTGGAAGTATTCTCCCAGGAACACTTCACTGTCACCGCCTTCCTGTAGATTTGTTCCATGATATGAGTAAGCGGTGTCTATGAAGTTAATTCCACTTTCCAGGGCGTAATCCAGAAGTGAAGATGCCCTTTTCCGGTCAACATGTTGATTTTTACTATCAATAGGTAATCGCATACATCCAAAACCCAGGATAGATACCATTTCACCAGTTTTACCCATCTGACGATATAACATTAGATTTAAGCTCCTATGATTAAATCTTCATCAAATATCCTGATTTGGTTAAGTTCTTAGATTCAAATTATTCGATCTTATTTATAAAAATATTTATCCCCACTTGTATAATATAAACTATTTTTTTATTTTCTCATGATAATTAATTTACAATAGTTCAAGTTTTTACAAGTAATGGGAGTTTTTCATAATTAATACATTTAGGTAAATGAGATTTTAGAGATGATCATCTGATTCAACCATGGTTCTTTCATAAAATAAAAGTACAGCACCTATTAAAAAGAATATACCTCCTATAAACGTGCCCAGATTCGTTATCACTAAACTATAGAAATGACCAGAATTTGGAGATACATATGAGGCTGCAGCAGCAATTATGAAAGCAGTAGATCCTATAAGATTATAAGCTGCGATCCTCCAGGAAATTTTATGTGGTTTAAAGGACCATATGGAATGATTAACTTCCATCCAGGCTAATAGGCTGGCAATTATGAAGCAGATAGAACCAAATGCATCAGGACCCCATACTAACTTATCTAGAGTTCTTATGAAATGGAAATGTATTAAAGCACCCCATGTGCTTAAGTTGAAAAAAAGGGTTCCGATTAGTTGTACTAGAGTAGCCCACCAGTCAATACGCTTGGGTTCCCAGGAGAAAATTTTCAATTTTTGGTGAACTGAGCTTATGAGGTTTGATGGAGTGTTGATGGTTTCCAGATATTGTAAAAAAGCAGCACTGGTAAAAAATAAAGATCCTATAAAGAATGTAAGACCATTATAATAATCGCCTACCAAAGACCGATAGGGAGGTAAAGCTCCTAAAGCAAAAAATGTAGACCCAAAAATAAAAAAAATACTTATCCACCACCCTAAAGCCCTAGGAGCCCACCAGGTCGAACCCGTTCTTTTATCAGGTCTACTTTGATGCTTACGATAATATCGGCAGTTCCATTTGATCGGATTACCTTCTGCATCCTTAAAAATTGCCCTGGTTACGAATGGACCAGGAACATCCGATTTCTCACAGATAAAACCCTCTGGCGGTTTCAAATAGGGATAATTATCTTCTTTTTGAATCAAAATCACTTCTAAGATATTATTTTTTAAAAATTAATAGAGTAGTGATGGGTTTTTCCTATCTTTATCTTTGTCTTCTGATTCCAGACTCTGGCAGGCCGCATCAACATCTGCCAGGAACATTTCCACCATATCTCTGCCGAAGTTTTCCTTTATCACCATTCGAAGCACAGCGATATCCTGAGCATTTTCTGGTAAGGTATAAGCAGGTACTATCCAGCCATTTTCCCTTAATTTATCAGATAATTGGAAAACTGTGAAATCAACATCCTTTAGTTTAACTGTTACCAGGGGAAAGGGAACTTGTTTATTTATTAATTCGAATTTACCAGTTTCCCCGAGTTTTTCAGCCATGTATTTAGCGTTTTCATTCATATTATTCATAATATCCTTGTACCCATCAAATCCCAATCTTATGAAGTTATAATATTGGGCTATTATGTTGTTACTGGCCTTGGAGAAGTTAAGGGAGTAGTTACTCATATTACCTCCCAGATAATTGATATTAAATACCAGATCATCTGGTATATCAGTTTTATCCTTAAATACCAGCCAGCCCACTCCAGGATAGACCAGTCCATATTTATGTCCCGATGCGTTGATGGATCTTACCTGTTCCAATCTGAAATCCCATTCCAAATCAGGATAGATAAATGGTGCGATAAACCCTCCACTGGCACCATCGACATGGATGGGTATATTCCAACCTTTTGATTTCTTAATATCCAATAATAGGTTGTTTATATCTTTTATCGGATCCATCTGGCCAGTGAAGGTGGTTCCAATAACCGCACCTACGGCTATGGTGTTTTCATCGATCTCATCTGCCACATCCTCCGCGGTTATGGTGTATAATTCTTCTCTTAGTGGTATCAGCTTCAATTCCACATCAAAATAACGGGCGAATTTTTCCCAAACTGTATGCACATCAGCTCCCATTACTATGTTGGGTTTATCATATGGTTTACCCTCTGATTTTCTCCTTTCCCTCCAAGTCCATTTATGGGCTAGGAGTCCCAGCATAATAGCTTCTGATGATCCTATGGTGGCTGTTCCCACGGACTGGCAATTTTCAGGTGCATTGAATAATCTGGCCAGCATATTAACTACTCTTTCCTGTATCTTCTGGGTTTGAGGGTATTCATCATTATCCACATAGTTCTTATCCGCTGATTCCATCATCAACTTATTAGCCTCTGGTTCCATCCAGGTAGTGACAAAACTGGCTAAATTAAGGGATGGATTGCCATCCAAGTTCAATTCGTCATGTATTAATTGATAGGCGGCCTGGGCGGG
>JAJFTX010000111.1 GCA_021372715.1 Methanobacterium sp.
CTCCTTCGGGGATCTCATCCCAGGCATAAGGGGATACTAGGGCTTCTCGTGGTGATTCTCTCATGGGGACTGCCACTACTTCCAGGCCTTCGGCCAGTTCTGTAGGAAGGTCCTTGAGGCTGTGCACTGCAAAATCCACACTACCTTCTATTACTGCTTTGTCAAGTTCTTTGGTGAATATTCCCTTAACATCCATCTGGTATAGTTGGGAGTCTTTTATTTTATCTCCAGTGGTTTTTATTATCTCTATTTCCACTTTTTCATGGGTTATATTTGATAATTCACTAATGATATGTTTGGTTTGTACCATTGCCAGTCTACTTCCTCTGGTACCTACTTTCAATGATAATCATCTCCGCTAATTATTGAAAATTCAATTAATATCAAATTAATTGGTATATTAATTGTTTTTATTAAATTTCATAAAAAGTTCAACTTAGATTTATTATATTAAGTTTAGATGATGGTCCTTATAATCTTTCTATTAACCTATTTTATCTTAGTGATAGGTCGGGATAATTTGACCGATAAATGAGGAGTATGTTGTGATATTGTTTTTCTATGGCGTATTCAACTGCCTGGACATAATCCTCACGATAAGCCTGGCTTCTTTTTAATTTTTCTTTAATCTTTCTACCCAGTTGGTCTGTGAGTATTAGTTCTATATTCTCATCTAATCCATCTAATACTTCTGATACTGATTTTTCTTCTATTTCTTCACAGGTCACACCGTATTTTCCCCCAAAAACTACTGCGCTTCTAGGAAGGTCTTCTATCATATTTAAAGCTCTTTTAACAGCTGTAACGTTTATACCTGGATTTATCTCTTCTATGATACAGGATTTTCCTTTGTATCGTAGGGATGTTCTACCTTTTATACCTTTGAAATTCATTAATCCTTTTTTTATTGTATTTGAAGGTATTCCACAGGTTAATGAAGCGCATATGGCAGAGAGAACGTTCTCTAAATGGTGGTGTGCTGGTGCGAAGGTTATTATTTTAAATTGTTCCTCTACTGTTTCTCCGGTAATGGTTTTAAGTCCATGCACATCGACCTTAAAAACTGTTTCCTGAAGTCCATATAATATTTGGGTAGCATTTACATTAGCTTCCTCGGTCAATCCGAATGTATTTATTTTATCTTCATATTCCTGATAAAATTCATGGAAAGATGAGTAATTACAGGCTATTAACTTGTTTTTAAATATCTGGGCCTTTGCCTGGCTGGCTTTTATCGTCCCTGAGGCTATAATGTAATCCTCAGCTATGTTGGTTATAACACCTACCCTGGCCAGTCCTGTACCTCCCAGGGATGTTTCGGCTATAAAAATTCTGGGTTGATATTCTTGTCCCAGTTCCCAAGCAATTATCATGCTGGCTGGTGTTATACTTATATCTTGCTTTAACAATTTCCATTCATGGTTATCTAGAACTTCCACACCCAAACTGCTTAATATAAGTGGTCTAAATTCTCTGAAGATCTCCTTTAGCATATGAATGACGCTGGTTTTTCCTTTAACACCAGTTACCTCAATAACCGGTAGTTTTAATTTTTTTTCCATTAAAAAAGCTACTGCTTCATGATGGGTCATGTCTATGGGATGATCTAAAAGACAATGGACCGGTGCTACTACTTTTAAGTCATTATTATCCTGTAAAAATTCCTCTTCGACAAGTTTAATTTTATTCTTTTTTAGATGTTCTTTTTGCTCTTCATTTAAAGTTTTATAAATATCCAAAGCATAGACATCATATTCTCCTAGTTTTGAAAATTCAGAGGCAATTTTAACCCCGCCATGGGTCATATCAACTATTAGAACCTTCATCTAACATATTCCGCCTTTAATAAGTTTTTCCCGTACTCTACGGTAGAAATCCTTGGTTAATCTTACGAAGATGGCATGGTCTTCTGATTTGGTGAAGATGATCTCATCCATGTAGTTTATCTCCTCTTCAGACTGGCCGTCAATAACTGCCATGGCCTTTTTACCCTCTCTTAATAATTTAACCTTTATTTCACTATTATCTGGAACCACTGTTGGTCTGGATCCTAATTTAAAGGGACAAATAGGAACGATAACAAATCCTCCTACCCGGGGGTCGACTATGGGTCCACCGGCAGACATGGAGTAGGCTGTTGAACCACTGGGCGTGGCGATGATCAATCCATCAGCCCTTAACTCTTCCACCACCTCTTCATCCACACTTATCTCGATGTGTAACATTTTAGCTGGTTTCCGGGTCATGATAACCACTTCGTTTAGAGCAGTCTGTTGTTTCTGGTTATGCTGGATCTGAAGCTGGGTTCTTGTTTCCTGGAAAAAATCATCATTCAATACTTGTTCTAATGATTCAAAGGTGTTTTCAGGATCTATCTCTGTTAAAAAACCAACTGTTCCCATGTTTATACCGAGTAATGGTATTTTTTTGGAGCTGATAAATCTCTGGGTTCTGAGTATGGTTCCATCTCCACCTACGGCTATTATAATATCTGCTTCCATCTCTTCCAGGGGGCAGGATAGCTCTTCATATTTTTTTAGTTTATCCACCACATCATTTTCCAGTAAAATCTCAATATTTCTCTTTAGAAGAAATTCAACTATTTTATCAGTTAATTTAATGGATTCTTCCACGTCTATACGGCTTACAACACCTATCCTCATTTTAGATACCCCCTAAAATCTTCAATAACTCTTTATGAATATTTTCATTCCCGGAAGCTACTATGGATGTTCTCTCCAGAACATTTAGTTTACTGTTTAAATTCTGGTTATATTCATCTGTTACCAGCCCCCCGGCTTCTTGAGCTATTAGTTTAGCTGCTGAAACATCTACTATACGTAGATTACCCCGAACGTCTAAAAATGCATCATATGTTCCGTCAGCCACATAGCAAAGCTCTATTGCCACAGAACCCAGTATTCTCATACGCCTTACCAATTTGCACAGGTTATCCACCATCTCCATATCACCCCGGTAGATATATGCTCCTATGGATGACTGGGAAACATCGTTTTCTGCAGAATTAAAAATTGCATCACCATTCAAACTAGCTCCAGCACCTTTGGCTGCCTGATATATATCTCCGGTAGCGAAATTTTTAACAAATCCTAATTCTATATCATTCATGGTCATTGATCTATCATGATCGGTTATCTCCGCTATGGCCAGGGAAATACCATATGCAGGTATGTTTTTTACGGCATTAAAAGTTCCATCTAGAGGATCAACCACGAATACTACCTCAGATTGACCCATACCAATTTCAATCCGGCCTATCTCCTCACTAACCAGGGTTAAAGGTCTATCAGCACTCTCCAATACTTCAACCACTTTTTCTTCCGCCACCAGATCTATTAATTTGGTAGGTGTACCATCAGCCCCCATTTTAACTATTTTCCCGGCCTTTCTCTCTCCTACTAATGGGTTGATTGCTTCATGGACTTCTTCCATTATTTCGGCGGATATTTTACTCCAGAATTTAATATCATCCATACTATTTTTCTCCTATATTATTCCAGATAAACCACCGCAGCTACAGCTGCTCCTAGGATTTTAACCCGGTGTTGCTGGGATTCTATTATTAAATCGTTGATTTTCTTACCTCGGATTCGCATCATATACTTTACCATATCTACTGCTTCCTCTTTAACCTCATCTGGATTCTTATTCACTCCAGAATGTTCCACCACACACCCCAGATCATCTGATAGGGCCATCGCTATAACTGCACATAGATCGTCCCCTTCCTGATCAGATGAGACATAGGAAAGAACCGTGTTCACCATTTTCCCGGCAGGGAACTGTGGAAGGTTTACCATCTCTGCATCGGCTGGTATTATGCTGGATACTTTTATAAGATTAATATCACCGATTCCAGCATCTAAGAGGGCATTATCAAATGCATTGAGTTTGGTGGGACCTTCTGCTTTTCCGGAAGTTATTGATACTTTCATCTTACCACTCAAAGTTTAAATATTGAAAAAAATATAGCCATTCTGTATATAAATTTCATAGAAGATGTCTTAATCTTTGCCCTGCACTAACTATTATATTGATGTATAATTCTTACAGGGTTTAATTTTAATACACATTTTAATGGGAGGTAAATATAAATGTCAAAAAAAGTAGTGGAAGTTAAAACATTAAAAGTAGGTAAATACGTCATATTAGACGGTGAAGCATCCAAAATAGTGAATATTCAAACATCATCACCAGGAAAACACGGCGCAGCAAAGGCCCGGGTGGATGCTGTGGGAATTTTCGATGGACAAAAAAGAGGCATCGTTAAACCTGTGGATGCTAAAATAGATGTTCCTATTATCGATAAAAGAACCGCCCAGGTCCTGGCTTTGATGGGTAGTGATGTGCAGTTGATGGATATGGAAGACTATGAAACATTCGAAGTACCCATACCCGATGAACTGAGAAATGACCTCATTGAAGGAGCCGAAGTAGGATATATCGTTGCCATGGGCAATAAGAAACTGATGAGAATAAAATAATGATTCTCAAATAAAAAGGGAAATGATGTTTTTATACACAGAAGATCCTTTAAAATTTGCTTTTTCTAAAGATAAAATAGAATATAAGGATGATCCAGGATATGGGATTTTAGGCGTACCATTCGATGGAACCGCTACATATCAACCCGGCGCCAGGTACGGCCCAAACTCCATTAGGGAAGCATCTTATAATCTAGAAAATTTCAACCTATCACAGGATAGGCAACTAGAAACCCCACTTTATGACCTGGGAAACCTGGAAGTAATAAATGGGAACTTCCAGAAGACCAGTTTAAACCTGGAATCAACTATCAGGGAAATCTTAGATCTAGAAATAACTCCTCTAATTTTAGGTGGGGAACATATCATAAGTTACAGTATTTGTAAGGCTTTAAATATACAAGATACCACTGTATTACACTTCGACGCCCACTTAGATCTTCGCGATGATTATCAGGGAGAAAAATACAGCCATGCCACGGTGCTGCGACGTATTCATGATTTAAATCCAAGTCAGATAATACCCATCGGGATCAGATCCGGTTGTGAGGAAGAATTTGAATACACCAGGGAAGCAGGGATCAACTATTACACCGCTTCAGGCGTAAAAGAGAACTTAAAAGAAATTGAAAAGATAATATCCTCCCTTGAAGGACAGATATACGTAACCGTGGATATGGATGTGTTGGATCCGGCCTATGCTCCTTCTGTTGGTACTCCCTGTCCCGGTGGTTTAGATCCTCATGAATTACAGAAGTTATTATATTGTTTAAAAGATAAGGATGTTGTTGGTTTTGATTTGGTAGAGGTTTCATCCCGTTGTATGGGGGATATAACATCGGTTAATGCTGCTCAGGTTGTTTATGATTTTCTTTGTTTGTAAGGACTTAACTTCTGTAAATTAAGGTCTTTCAGGCTAATTTTTCTGCTAATTATACAATAAACAAGCTTTAAATTATCAAAACACTCTAATAATTAGTGTGAATCCAACTTACAGAAATATTAATAGAAATTATTTTTTTAACCAAATAATAACTATTTTTTTAATTTTAAATTATTCTGAAATTGTGATATATTTCACCAAAAACAGTTTATTATTAATAAGTCTTTCTTTTTTAATTTTTTAGTAAAAAGTTTAATAATATATGAACTATTTTTCTTTAATATTATAATAAAAAAAATGGGGGTATATACTATAAAATACAGATTTATAATGCTACTTTTTGTCTTTTTATTCGCGATAATTATTTCTGGAACAGCTACAGCAGCAAGTTTTAACGATGATTCACCAGCAGATGAAATAGACGCACAAGATGTTGATCAAAATTTAATAACAAATACTAATATTCCTGATCCCAGAGTGGTTAGGGATGGTAGTGTGGTTTATACATCTACTACAATTCAGGATGCTATAAACCATGCGCAAGACGGAGACACCATTGAAGTAGACCCCGGCACCTACACTGAGAATATAATAGTCAACCATCAATTAACCATAATAGCCACTGGGAGCGCAGCAAGCACCATTGTCCAAGCTGCTGATTCATCATTACCAGTATTCACCATCAACACGGCAGGTAGTGGATCCACCATTCAAGGCTTTACCATACTCAATGATTTAAGTGGAATGGACTTTTTTGCAGGAATCCTGTTAGATGAATCTGATAACAATACAATAACCGGGAACACCCTAATCGATAATTGGTACAATATAAAAGGTCAAAATTCAGATAACAACCATATCATAAACAATGATATTTCTAATCCAAATTGGGGTGGCGCAGCCTGGGGAATATCACTGGAAAACTGTAATCAAAACGAAATTAGCGACAATAACGTACACCAATGTATATATGGAATTACAATTTCAGGTGACGAAAACACCATCAGTGGAAATATTATTAATAATAATCGAAGATGCGGAATAGACATCTTCGATGGTACAGATAACACCATAGAAGATAACACAATAAACTATAACGGATTGGACAAATACAATCCGGGTCCTGGTATAGGATTATATAATTCAACCGGAACCACAATCAGAAACAATGCGTTTAAAGGAAACCTATACGGAGTAGTTTTAGAAGACTCTTCAAACAACACAGTATACCGTAACCAGTTCATAGCCAATATTGATCAAATCTCCATAATCGGGACCAGCACCAACAACACATTCAACTTAGACGCTCCAACCGGAGGAAACTATTGGTCTGATTACACCGGACAAGACCGAGGAGATGGATTCGGAAATGTACCATATACCTTCACCGGCGGACAGGACAACCTACCACTGATAGGTACCGGAACCATATACAACGTATATCCTGGTCAAATCATCCAAAACATAATCGATATAGCATCTAACGGTGACACCATATTAATACATGGAAACAGCGGAAGCCCAGCAACCTATACAGAAAATATCATAGTTAACAAACCACTTATAATAAAACCCGCTTATGATGGTACAATTACCATTCGAGGAGTAAATGCCGACCAACCTGTTTTCCTAATAGACAGTTTAGGAAGTGGTTCAACCATTCAAGGCTTCACAATAAATGATGCTGATGATAGTTTCGGTATTTACATTGAATCAGCTATTAACTGCCTGATTAGTAATAACATTTTAAATGGGAATGAATGTGGGATCTTTATAGTAGATGGTGCTTCAAACATCATAACCAATAACACAGCAGAAAACTCACGTAGTGGCATCCGGATTGACCAAAATTCACATGACAACCAAATAATCGAGAACATCGCAATTAACAATCGGCTTGATGGGATTCATGTAGATGGATCATCTTATAATAACCTTATTCAAAACAACACCATTTATAATAACAATAATGGTATAACTGTGGAAGGATTTTCATATGAAAACCAAATAACCAACAACTCAGTTTATAGTAACACCAATGCCGGAATAAAAATCACAGCATCATCATATAACATAGTAGAAAACAACAACATACACGATAACACAGAATATGGAGTTCTAATAGATGCAGAAATTAATGAAGAAACCGGTGAAATAATACCATCTACAAATAACGACCTAAACGGGAATAATATTTACAATAATAACATTGGAATCAAAATAATCAACTCAGATAGCAATCTATTAGGCCAACAAGGCCCTAACATCTTAACTAACAACACATCCTATGGTATACTCCTGGATAACTCACTAGGTACATCTATGGAGCCCAATACCATTATCGGTAGTAATGTAGGATTAGCAATCTATAATCAAAGTAATTATACGTTTGTAGATGCATTCACCATTAATACCACAGGATATGGGATACACATCCAAAACTCCAACGAAAACCTAATAGTTTCCAGCATTTTGTCCAATAACAGTATTATGGGCTTATTTATCCAGAATTCCAATACAAATACCATAGAAGGAAATAATATTCAGAGCAATGGCTGGCTGGGAATCTGCCTTGATAACTCAGATTCCAACACAATAGACTTCGATAATGAAATCAGCGGTAATGGAGAAGGAATCTTCATAGTAAACTCCTCTAACGGAAATACTATCACAGGCAATAACATTCATCATAACTTCGATGCAGGAATAAATATTCTAAACGGTTCAACCGGGAATATTATCAGCGATAACCTTACAATAATAGGCAATGGTGTAATTGGAATACTCATAAGAGACTCAGATGCTAACACTATCTCTGGAAACGGCATAGGAATTAATGGTTGGGCAGGTATAGCCCTGGACAATGCTGATGGCAATATCATCAACGGAAACAACATATCCGGTAACCTGGAAGGATTGAACATAATCCACTCTGCAGGAAACACTATTAACGGAAACACCATCATCGGTAACAGTAATATCGGTATAAGTATCATAAACGGTTCAACCGGAAATACAATCAGTTCCAACAATAATATATCCAATAACGGAATCCTAGGTGTTTATTTAAGAGACGCACAAACCAACACAGTCTCAGGAAACAATATACAAAGCAATAGCTGGGTGGGCATCTGCTTTGACAACGCAACCGGAAACATCATAAACAACGATAATAACATATCAGGTAACCTGGAAGGACTTTATATAGTCAACAATTCCAACAATAACGCCATCAACAATAATAACATACACGAAAACATGGACACCGGAATATATATAGATGGATCCATTGAAAACCAAATATCAGGCAACACAGCCATATCCAACAATGGAGTCATAGGAATACTCCTGAGAAACGCCAACTTAAACAACATCAACTATAACACCATAAACGGCAACAACTTCGCAGGTATCGCCCTGGACAATGCCGACAGTAACTTCATAAATGGATTAAACACCATCAGCGGTAGTCAGATGGGAATATACGTGGTAAACACTTCCAACGGTAACACCATATACAACAACAACATCCAATACAACACCTGGGCAGGAATGGTCCTAGATACAGCAACAAACAACATTATCTACTATAATAACTTCACCAACAACCCATTACAGGCATTAGCGCAAAATGGAACAGGCAACACATTCTATCAGGGAACAGTAGGTAACTACTGGAGTGACTGGCCCAGCACTGAACCCAGACCAATATACGGCAATGAAGGACTATACGACGAACACCCCAACATAACGCCATTCTAAAGGGATAAAAAACCCTTTTTACTACTTTTTTATTTTTTTGTCCGTTTTTATTCTATTTAATTATCACTGAATCTGCTATATTCTGAAATACTCGGTATTTTTCATCCCCTGAGGTGCGGCGGGTGGTAAGCATCACATAGTATACTGTTTTATTATCTTTTGTGAAGATATAGGTTCTTTCAAATATGGTCTGACCTGATGATGCTCCAGTACCGTTATAGGTGTATATTATACAGGGGTATCCATTTTTAAGAGTTGTATGGTTGATTTCTGGGGGTGTGTTTGCTTCTTTTATTATGAAATTATTATAGAGACGGTCCGCTGACTCGTTCAGGTTGCCATTGGTCAGGTTACCCGTGGCTATTCCCATGTAGTACGTGTAGTTTTCGATGGTGCCCCATTCCAAGTAGACGCCAATGATTTTAAACCCTGATTTATTGGCTAATGTGTTATCATTGGTTGGTATGGGGTTTTCACTCCAGTTTCCTGAGTATTGGAGTATTATTCCCTCCTTATCAAAGGTTTGATAGTTGCTGGTGCATCCGAAAATCATTATAAACACCATTGCTAATAACAGAATAAATACCCAGTTATTCATCTGATCGTCTCCCTACTTATTTATATAGAATCTATAACTCCATATACGCCTGAAACTGGTTTAGAACCTACTTTATTAAATAAAGAATAGATAATAGGTATTTCCATCTTTTTTATCCTATCTAATGATTCATGGCTTTCCCAAATAGTTTCGATGATATATAAATCTTTAATATCGGTGTCTTGTAATAAATAAGATTTTATTTCTCCATCAGACCTGTTTTTATTTTTTAATAATCCGAATTCATTTTTAAAATCCTTTATTTTCGAATCAGACACTTTTCCTTTAACAAATGTAATTATCTCCATTCTATCAACCACTATTATATTTATGTAGTTCAAATTAAAAAAAATTTTCAGATCCACTTAAAAGATAAATATAAATAAAAATCGAAGCATATATACTATTTAATAACCAATAAAGGGGTTTTAATTTGGAAGAAGAAAGTAAGGATAATTTCATCAGTTTACTTGAGGATTTGATTGAAAGAATTCGACAAGATGATGATTATGTTTCATTTATGGTGGGAAACATGGCCGCCATCGTCCAATACTCTGAAGATGCCATTATTGGAACTGATAATGACGGAACTATTCTAAGCTGGAATAAAGGCGCGGAAAAAATGTACGGCTATGACACAGAAGAGATTATGGGAAAGAATATTTCCATTTTAGTGCCCAGGGATAGGACTAATGAAATAAAGTGCATTCAGGGAAAAATAAGTGAGGATAAATTGATCAACAATTTCGAAACCATTAGACAGAAGAAGAACGGTGATCTATTAGATGTTTCCATAACCGTATCCCCTATTAAAACCTCTGAAGATAAGATCTATGGTATTTCCACCATTGAAAGAGACATCACTCAACAGAAAATGGCAGAAAAAGCTCTTAAAAAGAGTGAAGAGAAATATCACCGTCTTTTCAATGATGATTTAACTGGAGATTTTATTGCAAAACTTGATGGGAAAATTATTCAGTGTAATCCATCATTTGCTGAGATATATGGCTTTGAAAGTATTAAAGATGCTGAAGAGTCTAACATATCCAATTTTAACCCAAAGGATTGGGCTGAAATCATATCACGACTAAGAACAGAGAAAAAAATAAAAGGACATCAAACCACCCATCAAAGACCAGATGGTAGAGAAATTAAGATAATCGCCAATTTAATAGCTATTAGTGATGAATCAGGCCATTTTAAAGAAATCAAAGGTTATATATTTGAAAATGATTGATGGATTATTTTTTTCGTTCAATTTATTATACCCTAAAATTTCAAAATAAATCTAAGTACAATTAATATGAAATTTAGAAAAGATCTCTTAATTAGTTCCGGACTCTACATCAATGAGGAGAATGCTGAACGACATGCTAACTGGACAGAATTACTGTTTGATCTGATCTTCGTAGCTGCAGTATCTCAGATTGCTTTAAACCTTAGTTACAGTTACGATTTCCAATCCTTCATAATGTTGATGCCTATTTTTTTCGTGATTTGGTGGGGTTGGGTTGGTCATACCTTCTATTTAAGTCGTTTTGGAACAGATGACCTTTATAATCGATTTTTAACCATGCTTCAGATGATCGTAGTAGCCTTCCTTACTATATATGCGAAAAACGCTTTAGACACAACTGGATTTGGTTTTGCTATTTCTTATGCAGTTTTGCGGTTTATTTTAGTAGTGGAGTACTTAGTTGTTGGTAGAAATGTCCCTGGAGCTAAATCCCTTAGCAATCATTATAGTATAGGTTTTTCTATTGCCGCTTTAATCTGGTTAATATCAGCATTCACACCCACCCCCTGGCGTTTTGTATTATGGGGTGTGGCTATAATTATAGATATTTTAACTCCACTTACAGCGAGAAACTTACAACTAAAACTCCCTCCCCATCCAACCCATTTACCAGAGAGATTCGGACTATTCACCATCATATTAATCGGTGAAGCCATAGTAAGCATTGTTTTCGCAATCAGCAACGCCGGACCCAATCCATACACAGAAATTGTTGGCCTATTCGGTTTAATCATCGCATTCACCATATGGTGGGGTTATTTTGAAGAAGCTAAGGGTGCTGAGGGCCGAGTACAGGAATCTGAGGAAGATGTTAAAAATTATCAGTTATGGTTATATTCACATTTCCCTTTACTTCTGGGCATAGTAGGAGTTGCTGCAGGTATAAAAAACTTGATCTTATTGAAATCTCCCCTTCCACTCCCCTATGATGAAGTATGGCTACTATGCATATCATTAGGAATTGCATTATTATCCTTAAGTGGTATTTTCTTATCAGCATTTGACTGGAAAACCTGTTTAAGTAAAGTTTTACTTAAATTTAGAGCTCCTTATTACCTAATAATTCTTTTAGTAATCTCTACTGGATTTTTAGGCACATTATTTGCTGGTTGGGTGATCTTAGCCCTATTAACACTACTCTGTATTTTCAAAATCATATTTTCCCTAAGAGAAATTCCGGATCAGGTATGTAAGATCTAGAAATTTAAGAATTGGTTTAAATAGAATAGAATATAAAATAACTGTAAATCATAATAATTAGGTCTATTAATTTCAATAAACGATTATATAGAAGAATTTAAGGTGGAAATAATGTATTCAAGAGAAATTGAACTAACTGGCCACATAATAGATTCCCTGATAATTCCTAAAGCCCTGGATCTTATAATGGATATGGGTGGAGACTTCAATATACAAGAATTCCAGGTTGGAAAACGTAAAAAGGATATTAGCTATGCTAAAATAGAAGTCAAAGGAAAAAGTGAAGAACACTTGGGAGAAATACTGGATGAGCTTACAGAGATAGGAGCTCTGGTGGTGGAGATACATGAAGTAGAACTAGAACCATCACCTAAAGATAAAACCTTCCCCAATGAATTCTATTCTACAACTAACCACCCCACCTACATCAGGTATAAAGATAAGTGGATCAACGTTGATGAGATTGAAATGGACTGTGCCATCGTATTGGACACAGAAAATAACCTAGCTTTCTGTAAACCTATGGTTCATATTAAGAAAGGAGAAATGGTAGTTGTAGGCAGGGAAGGTATAAAAGTAATACCTCCAGAAAGACCCCGTGGAAAATTAGGTGTTTTTGAGTTCATGTCCAGTGATGCATCCACAGAAAAACCCTTCAAATCCATCATGAGTAAAACTGCACAGGAAATCAGGAGAATAAAGGATAAAGGAGGTAAAATCGCCCTGGTAGGTGGTCCGGCCATTGTGCATACTGGTTCAGCTCCAATTCTGGCCCAGATGATCAGAGACGGATTAATCGATGTTCTCTTCGCAGGGAATGCCCTGGCCACTCATGATATAGAGAACGCCCTCTATGGTACCTCATTAGGTGTGAATGTAAAAACCGGTGAAACAGTAACCCGTGGTCACAGACACCATATATATGCCATTAACCAGATCAACCAGGCGGGATCCATAAAGGAAGCAGTTGATAATGGTGTTCTTAAGGAGGGTATCATGTATGAATGTGTTAAGAACAAAGTTCCCTTTGTACTGGCTGGTTCAATCCGGGATGACGGCCCACTTCCGGATGTTATAACTGATATATTAGAAGCCCAGGATGAGATGAGGAAGTACGTGCAGGAAGTGGATATGGTGATCATGATCGCCACTATGCTCCATTCCATAGCCGTTGGAAACATACTACCCTCAGAAGTAAAAAGTATCTGTGTGGATATAAGCCCATCCACCGTTACCAAACTAAGTGATCGTGGCAGTGCCCAAGTAATAGGTATTGTAACCGATGTAGGGGCTTTTTTACCCTTGCTATATCAGGAACTGGATTCATTAAAAGATTAAATTATATCTTATAATTATGGATAGTGTTAAAATTGCTGGAACCGGTCCTGCTGGTTTATCTGCAGCTATAAACTTGGCTAGACAGGGCTATCAGGTTCAAGTGTTTGAAAAAAATATTGATGTAGGCGGTCGGTTCCATGGGGAATTCCAGGGACTGGAGAACTGGTCAGATGAAGAAGATGCCCTAATCCAACTAAAGAAGATGAATATATGCCTTAATTTCGACTATCATCCCTTCAAAAATCTCAGCATCTCCAATGGCGAGAAAATATGGAATTTTAAATGTAATAACCCCGCATTTTATCTGGTAAAAAGAGGATCGGTACCAGGAAGTCTGGATAACCAATTGAAAGTTCAGGCAGAAGATAATGGAGTTATATTCCATTTTAATAAATATTTACCAGATGATGAAGCAGATATCATTGCCACCGGCCCCGTTAAGCAGGGAAAATTCGCCATAGCCCAGGGGATAACATTCCAGACCGAAATGGAGGATAATGTGATTTGTCTGGTTAATGATAAAGCTGCTTTAAAGGGTTACTCATATCTATTAGTAGCGCAGGGACAGGCCACCATGGGCACCGTTCTATTTTGTGGATTTAATAAATTGAATCATTGTTTTTTAGAGACCAAAAAAACATATGAAAATATGCTGGAATTGGATATTAAGAATCCTCAAAAAATAGGAGGTATAGGTAGTTTTTCCCTCCATAATAATTTTAAAAAGAATGGAAAGCTTTACATAGGTGAGGCTGCTGGGCTTCAGGATTTATTATGGGGTTTCGGTATTAATAAAGCCATGAAATCAGGATATCTAGCAGCTCGAAGTATTATTAAAGGTGAAGATTATGAATCCAATGCCCTTAAATATTTCAATAACAAGTTAAAGGCCAGTTTAGTGAACCGTTACCTCTGGGAGAAGTTCGCCCGTAACAATTATTCAATCATCCTCAACCGGATCTACAACGCCCCCCATCATTGCAAATACCTTAAAGAAATGCACAGCTTCAACTTATTACAGAAGATAATCTATCCCTTTGCATTGAGGTATATGAAGAGTAGATATGAGAATTTAAGTTTATAATTAAAGGGAATAAGGAATTAAAAGGTGATTAAGACATGAAGATTAAAGGGAACCTTCTAAACATTTTTACAGAAGAAATATATCCTGCAGAAATATCTGTAGAAAATGGTCTTATCAAATGTGTTAAAACAGTACCAGATGAATTTAAAGACCTTATTTTACCGGGTTTTATCGATGCCCATATTCACATCGAAAGTTCTATGTTAACACCCAGCAGATTCGCAGAAGCAGTAATACCCCATGGAACCACCGCGGTAGTGGCGGATCCCCATGAAATTGCCAATGTAATGGGACCTGCAGGGATAGATTATATGATGAGAGATGCAGCCACAGTTCCCTTAAAGGTTTACTTCACCGCCCCATCATGCGTCCCGGCCACTGCCTTTGAAACTTCTGGGGCTATAATTGATTCAGAAGAGATAGATAGATTGCTTGAAATGAAGGGTGTGGTGGCTCTGGGGGAGATGATGAATTTCCCTGGAGTTCTGGCTGATGATGAGGAAGTTCTGGCTAAGATAGCTGCTGCTAAAATGCATCAGAAACCGGTGGATGGTCATGCTCCGCTTTTATCTGGGGATGATCTATGTAAGTATATAAGTGCCGGTATCTCCACAGATCATGAGTGCACCCTAAAAGAGGAAGTTCTTGAGAAAAGAAAGCTGGGAATGAAGGTGATGCTAAGACAAGGGTCTTCTGCAAAGAATTTAAAGGATTTAATAGGGGCTGGTGGAGAATTCATAGTATCCGATGATAAACATCCTGAAGATCTGCTGAAAGGCCATGTGGATATGATGCTGAAAGAAGCGATAGAATATGGTCTAGATCCAATAGAAGCGGTTAAGATGGTAACCATTAATCCTGCCACCCATTATAACCTCAATAACGGGTTTATCGGACCTGGTAGAGCAGCAGATATGGTGGTAGTGGATGATCTGGAGAAATTACAAGTTAAGAAGGTTATGATTAATGGAGAAGTAGTCGCTAGAGATAATAAAGTTTTATTTTCTGTAAAACCACTTGAACTAGGGACAACCTTTAAATTAGAACCTAAAAGACCAGAAGATTTTGAAATTCCCTCTAAAAACGAATATGAAAAGGTAAGGGTGATTGAGGTAAATGAAGGACAGTTAATCACAGGGAAAAGTGAAGCAGAATTAAAAGTGGTTGATAAAAATATTATACCCGATCTTACTGATGATATTTTAAAAATCAGTGTGGTGGAAAGACACGGCCATAACCGGATATCCAATGGTTTCGTCCATGGTTTCAGTTTAAAAGAGGGTGCTATCGCATCTAGCGTGGCCCATGATAGCCATAACATCATAGTGGTTGGTACCAATACCCAGGATATGGTTGATGTAGTGAATCGGTTAGTTGAAAATGATGGTGGTCTGGTTGCTCTTTCAGATGAAGGATTCAATTCACTGAAGCTTCCTGTCGCTGGTCTGATGAGCTATGAAAGTGCTGAAGAGGTATCTGTTAACTTAAAATCATTATTAGAGAAGGTTAAGGGTATGGGATGTGCATTGGAATCCCCCTTCATGACCCTGTCATTTATGGCTCTTCTGGTGATTCCCCAACTTAAAATTAGTGATCTGGGACTTTTTGATGGGGAGAAATTCCAGTTCGTGGATTTAGTGAAAAAATAATAAAAAATTAATTTATGAATTACTTATATTAGCCTTTTCATTTCTTATTGACTTGATTATGTAACCTACAACTACCATTGCTATGATGAAGCTTATTATGCTTCCTATGTTTCCAATCAGGGAGAATAAAGTTCCCATGACTACTAGTAATATTCCTATGCCTATGATCTGTAATTTATCCATTTTTTAAACTCCATTTTATTTTTAATTTATCTTCATTAATTCTTCATAAAACTCCAGTGAAATCTCCAATTCTTTGATACCATATTCAAGTACGGTTAATGAAACAGGGGGCATTTGGGAAGCTAATTGCTCCTTCTTTTTCCTGCTTTCTTGGTACATGTTCAATTTAGCCTCGTATAATGGTTTAATTGCTTTTATTCGTTTTTCTTTTGGTATCAAATCAAAAAAAGCTGCCTTGACTTTGAAATCGAATTCTTCTATGTCCGGCATTGCCGGAGCAGCTACTAGCTCTAATAGATGTTTTTTACCATTTTCTGTGATGTGATAGACCTTTTTATTTATTTTATCTGTGATTGTTTCTTTTCCTATTATGTAGCCTTGTTTTTCCAGTTTTTTCAATGTGGAATACAGGATATTGTTGTTTAATTTGTAGTATGGATTTCCGAAATAGGCTTTAACATTCTTTTTAAGAGCATATCCATGGCTGGGATTGAAATATATCATACCTAATATGATTAGTTCTGAATTGGTCATCTTCTCACTTGAGTTAATTTTAACATATGATATAATTAACATATGTTACTTTTAACATAGTAGTTTATTCTATTTATACTTTTCGCTAAGTTGTCCGAATTGTTGTATTAATGAAATAATAATTTCTTAATACGAAGATTAGTTTCAAGTGTAACGAACTTTAATAAAAAAAATTTTATTTCAAAATAAAAAAAGAATATCAAACAATCTAATATGTTTAACAATGATCTTCAGCATTGGTCCTTCAAAATGAATCAAAAGATTAATATATTTTCTTGAAAGTTTTAAGAGTAATACAGTGAAGAATTAATTGGAGTTAGATTCCCTTGAAAATCACACCTTTAGCCTTTGAGAGTCTGGGCGTACGGTCCATGGCCACCTATATCGAGACCGATCAGAGGATATTAGTAGACCCCAGTACGTCTCTAGGTCCGAAGAGGTTCGGTTTACCTCCCTGGAAAACTGAGTTCGACGCTCTCTACCAGACCCGGGCCGATATACAGGAGCACGCCCATTCAGCAGATATAGTTACCATCAGCCATTATCACCATGACCATTATACTCCCTTCAGTCTGGACAGGTTTCTGGATTCCAATCCAAAATATGCTGAGGAGATCTACAGGAATAAGAAGCTATTCATAAAAAACCCGGAATCCCAAATAAATAAGAGCCAGCAACAAAGAGCTAAGAAGCTTTTAAAGGACTTAAAGGATATAAACTCAGATATCAGTTTCTGTGATGGTAATTCTTACCAGGTAGGAGATACTGAACTCACATTCTCCAATCCACTCCCCCATGGCCCAAAAAATAGCAAATTAGGCTTTGTAGTTGGTTTAACCATCCATTATAAAGAGGAAACCTTGATGCATGCTTCTGATGTGCAGGGACCAATATATGATAAGACTAAAGATTACATACTCAAAGAGAACCCAGATATATTAATATTAAGCGGCCCTCCCATTTACCTTTTAGGTTTCGCCCTGTCTAAGGAGGAAATCGAGAAGGCCCGGGCTAATTTGACCGAACTCTGCAATGAAATTCCACAGGTGGTGGTGGATCATCATCTTCTCCGGGATTTCCGAGGTTTTGATTTCATAAAATCAGTACAGGAAAACACAGATAACCAGATCACCGTAGCATCACAACTTATAGGTAAAGAACCTAATCTACTGGAGGCCAGGCGTAAAGAGTTCTATTTAGAGTAGTTGTGAAAACTGAAGAAGAAATAATTTAAAAAAAGGTTAATGGCTCATAAAAAGTTAATGGACTTACAAAAAATAATTATTCCTCATTCCAGGCATTCATAACCTTTTTAATAGCCTGCTTATGCTCACTGGCGCCTACTTTATTTACTATGCGGGATATTTCCTTCATTCGCATATTATAGAGTTCCTCTGTCTTACCACTTACTATTTCTTTCCGGCTTAAATATACCAGAGATTCCAACACCCCATAGATGGCTCTATTCAAGGGTTCCGGGCATTCCTTATTTATGATGATTTCCCCTACATCAGCCCTTACAATGCTGGTTCTGGAGATGCCGAACTGGTCTTCTCTCTCCACTTCCTTAAGATCAACCACTTTGGCCTTAAAAAACGCATCAGCATCCCTAATAGAATAATTATCCTCATATTCCATGAAATTATCAATATCAAGGTCTTCCATTGTGGATTCAACGAAAAGCAGAGGATCTTTCAGTATATTAACTATGAATTCACCGTTATTCTTTATATTTCTAACTGTATGGGATCCTTCATGAAGATAAACCACTACTTCCTTCAAACTTTTACATATCACACCTATAGGTGCTGCGTTGGGTGTTTTATCCGGATTAGTGGTGGTTATGATGGTTTCATATAACATTCCTTTGCTCATACCCACTGATTTAAGATCTAACATAATAACTACACCATAAATAAATTAATAGATATATTTAAAAATTAAATTATCTTTTAAGGGCCATAAAAGATAAATAAATTAAATAAAACATCTAGGTAGAACCCCTAAGGAAAATATAGATTATATAGGCAATTATGATTATGATTACAATAGGTAATAGCCATATAATCAGATAAAACACGATCACAGCCAGTATAATAGCTACTATTATGAATAAAATGTCTTGTAACTCCATAACCCTATATTTATGCTTTAGTAGTTTTTATATTTTTTTAAATAATTTCCTTGGAAAAATTATAATTTTATACAGGTAAATTCCAAATATTAGTTAAGGAGTACAATAATGAAAATATTAGTCATCAACAATCATGGACAATATAATCATCGTATTTATCGTAGCTTGCATTATCTAAAGTTCCCCGCGGAGATAATAGCCAACACCACCACTTTAGAAGAGATAATAGAAAAAGATCCCCTAGGACTTATTTTAGGAGGTGGTCCTACCATAGAGAGATCCGGTAACTCCCACCAATATGTAGAGGAGTTAGATTATCCTATACTGGGGATCTGTCTGGGCCATCAAATTATCGCCCAGGCCTACGGAGCTGAAATTGGAAGTGCTGGTATGGAAAGCTATGCCAAAAACACCATAACCATCCTGGATAAAAATGACATATTCCAGGGCCTAGGGGAGACTATGGATGTATGGACCTCCCATAAGGATGAAGTCAGAACTTTACCCCCAGAATTCAAATTACTGGCCACTTCATCACTTTGTGAAATTGAAGCCATGAAACATGAAAACAAACCAATTTATGGCATCCAATTCCACCCGGAAGTACATCACACCGCCCAGGGACATATGATATTTGAAAATTTCCACAGGGTATGTCAGGAATATAAAAATAAGTAATTTTTTTTAATTTCTTTTATAAATCCTCAAATTCTTAATTTTACCATCTGTTATCTCAGTGTAACCAACCAGAAATGGTGTGGAATTACCCCAGACCAGATAATAGTTGATTTTATACTTGTCCAATTGTGACTGTAACTCTGCAGATGATATATCCTTTTTAGACTGACCAAAACAGGTGGTGTTTAGATAGAAGGACAAGTACTGGGTTTCAATCAAGTGATCATCAGTAGCTATATTGCCCCCCACATCATATTGGGTTTTTAAAGTGTTACTTAAGGTGTAAATATCCTTACCAGTATTTAGATTAATGTAAAGAGAATTTATAGGCATATAGATGAATGAAATTGCAAAAATAACTAGCAAAACTCCTTTTAACAGATTCGTATAATTTGATTTTTTATTTAGATTATTATCAAAAAACAAACTAATCAAAAAGGCACCCAACAATATCAGAAGAATATAAACCGGCCATAAATATCTATCTTCCACCAGGACAGGTAGATATCCTCCCGAATAAATAAGAATAGTAACCAAGGTGAATAACACTGTTTTCCTATCCTCTCCACTGGTAAACCTATTTAATGACGGTATGAATAATAATAAGCTGCATATAATGATTATTAGGGATATAAAGGAGAAATATTGATAGATAGAGAAGGTTTGTATGATATTATTCCAGATCAAGTTCAACTGAAACTGAAAATTACTCCAGGACTCAAAGGGACTCCAATTTTTCACTGCGTTCTCCTGGTTTATCTCTCCGGGCCCGGAAAGTCCCTGGGAAAATTGGGGAAACCCAATGGAATCAGGACCCACCAGGGCATGATTATATTCCCCAGAAGTGCCGAAGGTTAACATTCCCTCCTTAGAGCTGATAAGACCAATCCAAACCCCACTTACCAGTAAAAAGGCAATAAAACCTATAATCAAATTTCGAGAGATTTTAATCTTAAGATCTCTCTGATAAAGATAGTGTAACAGATTCATAATCAGGAACTGGGCTACGAAGAAGGGAAACAGGAAACTTTTACCCATAAAAGCAAACGCACCCAACAAACCACATAAGAAAGCATAGGCTGCTTTATTTGGATAATCAGGATTAAAAATAAGATATAAATAGTAAACCATGATACATACTATCAGTAAATCTGGTGTTATAACACTTAAAGCGAAGTAAAAAATAACCGGAACCATGACCAGAAGTAACACAGTTCTGACCACCTCTTCCATTTCAAATCTATAGGAAAGCTGTCTAAAACCTATGATGGTGAAAAATCCCACTATTATAGATAAAATTTTAGCAGAATACAACGCATAAGCTGGTGTCTGGTTGAAATATAGAAAAGGAATTAGAATCCAGGATAAGAGAGGCCCCCAATAAGCATTTACTGCCCCGGAGAAATCGCCGCTGAGATACTTCAAAGCGGTTTGTATATAACCCACTCCATCCGGGTTTATCTGGTACTGATAGTAACCCAGTAATAGGAAACCTAATACCAAATAGAACAACAGAATAAGGGCCAGTCTAGTATCTATCCTAAATTTATTTTTAAAGACCATTATAATCAAAATTTTTTCTTTTATGCTTCTTCATGATACTCTTCTTCAGCATTAACCGCCCACAGGTTATCCTTACTGGATACATGATTGATTATATTATCCACTGCCTCCATGGCAGTGAGCATGGAATGATCCATATTATTATAACGGTGCATGCCGTTTCTACCTATTAAGAAGAGGTTTTCTATTTTATCAGTAAAACTTCGAATTTCATCAAACCGATTATAGGTTCCGAAATAAGCGGGGTATGTTTTAGGCACTCTTATCACGAAACTATCCAATATATCCTCCTTATCAGCGAATTTTATTTTAGTAAGTTCTTCTACAGCGAAATCCTTGAACTTTTCATCATCCATAGTCCAGAGCGCGTCTCCTTCATTTACAAAATATTCCAATCCTATTAAAACTTTATCCGGGTCCTTCACCATATAAGGGCTCCAGTTGTTAAATATCTGAATTCTTCCCATTTTAACATCCTTTTCCTGGATATATATCCAATTATCCGGGATCAGGTCATTCAGGGTTTTTATTTTGGAATTATTTTTTATTTTCAACTGGTCTAATAGGATACCCACCGTCATGAAATCACGATAGATCAAACCCTGAGCAATCTCCCCTACCTCTGCTGGTACACCCTGTAAAGAAGCTATCAGATCCTTCACCGGCATGGTTGAGAAGAGATAATCTGCTGGATACGTTATCAGTTCTCCTGTGTTTTCATCTCTCACTGTTAACCCGGTTATTTTATTATTTTCATTTATTATTCCCACTGCCCGCTGGTTCAGGTGTAGTTCTCCACCATTTTCTGTTATTAATCTAGCTACTTCTTCCCAGAGCTGTCCTGGACCATATTTGGGGTAGTAAAATTGTTCTATGAGACTGGTTTCCACTTTCTTCTGGGATACGGATGAATCCTGTTTGAATATTTTTTTTATACCATGAGTGATGGTTTTTAATATGGAAAGTCCTTTTATTCTCTGCTTACCCCAATCAGCTCCGATTTCACTGCAGGGAACGCCCCAGACCTTCTCAGTGTAATTTTCAAAGAAAGTTTGATATAGTTCTCGGCCGAATCGGTTTATGAAAAAATCTTCCAGGGACTTCTCATCCCTGATGGGTTTAATGGATATTTTTATGTAGCTTAAACCTATCTTAAAAGTCCTTTTCAGGCCTAAATTATGTAATGTTTTCAGGTTTAAAGAAATGGGGTAATCAAAGAATTTGCGTAGAAAAAGTATACGAGATATTCGGTTACGAATTAACATAACTCCATCTGATTTTTCTGGATCGGGAGCGTTATATTTCTTGGTTTTTTTAGATCCAAGGGCTTTTCTAGAGGAACTGGATGATAAAGGAATTTTTCTTCCTAATAATCTATCATCTCTGGCTGGAGCGCCCTGTAGGGGGAGGATGTTCTTCCACCATTCCATAACCTGATGGGATTTTGAGAAAAACCGATGCCCTCCAATGTCAATCCGGTTACCATTATTATTAACTGTTTTTGAAATTCCCCCAATATCACTGGTTATTTCGAATATAATCGGTTTTATATCGGTTTTATCCAGTATTTGATAGGCTGCGGTTAAACCTGCCGGACCTGCACCTATTATAATGGCTATTTTATCTTTTTTATTCATAGTATGTGCCTATCTAAATAAGGTTAGTTTTCTGGCGAAGAAATTCCAGAACAGAATTATAATTGCCGCTAAAATTTTTGAAAGTAAATAATAAAAACCCAACTCTGCAGTGAAGAACCAGATGAACAATTCATTCAAGATCAATCCTATTATGCCAATCACGGCGAAGACTCCGAATTCAAATGGTTTATTAGCGAAGGTATGCCTGTTGAAGACCCAACTTATGCTCAGAAGGTAATTAGTTATTAAGCCTAAGATAAAGGCTATGGCTGCTGAAATAAGGTAGTATATAGCTAAATAATCGGTTAAAATGTATAATGACCCGAAATCAACTATAAAAGCTACTCCACCCACAAATATGTAGCGTAAAAACTGGATGGATGTTTTATCTGTGCTTCTTTTAAATAAAAGGTCTAGTAAGTTTTTCATGATTGGGCCTCTTCTGTTTAGAGATTTATTATTTTGATATTTTTAAATGAATGAAAAGTACTGAAATTATATATTACTTTATCTGAGTACAGAATTTATTATCTTTAGTTATTTAAAATGTTATTTGGATATTATTCTAATTATGGCTTTTCTATATATGAATTTCAATAGAAAAAGTAGGATATTATATATAATATAACTATTTTATAAATAAAACTACTTTTAGCTTCCTTCTTTCACCGCGTATATCCGGAGATTACTTATTTTACCAGCAGTTATCTCATTATATTTAGATAAAAGTAGTTGATTAGCATTTGAATCCCCCCAGACCAAATAATAATCTATATTATAGGTTTTAAAATCCTTTTCTAATTCAGAATCACTTATTGGATGCCAATTTTTCTGTGAAGTGCCGTAATAGTATGAATTCCAGAGATAAGCCAAATACATCGATCCTAAATATTCATCATTAGATGCTATATTCCCCTGTATATTGTATTGAGTTTTTATAGTGTTAGCCGTATCATAAATAATTTTTCCACTGTTTTTATCTTGAATAAAACCGTTTATGGGTAATATGAGTAATGAGATTATGAATAGGATTAATATTGTGGATTTTCGGGCCTTGGTGAAGAATTGGTTTTTAAATATTAAGTTTAGTAAGTGTCCCCCCATCAATATTAGAAGGAAATAAATCAGATAAAGATATCTAAATTCAACGAAGATGAGTATATAAGCAGCAGCATATAATATAATGGTTATTAAAGCTTTGAATATTATATCCTGTCTTTTTAATAATCTCTTTATAGGTTGTAATAAGAATAAGAATGCTGATATAATTATTATCAGGCTAAAATAGGAGAAATTATTCAGAAATCCTATTGTTTTAATTAGATTATCTTTAATTATGGTCAGCTCATATTTAAAGGAAGTCCAGGAGTCTAATGGATTCCATGATCTCATCTCTAGATATGTAGGGTCTTCCCAGGCACTGGTTGCTTTTTCATTGCTTGGTTTAATGAAACCATGCCATATAGGGCTTCCCTGTTCCTTCTGGATGGGTCCTATTTCTTGGAAGTTGTATTTTCCTGAGGTTCCCCAGGTTAAGTAACCATATTGCTCACTGATCACCACGGTCCAAGAACCAGCAATGATTAAAAAAACAGCTAAACCCATGAAAAGATTCTTTATAATTCCTTTTCTTAATGATACATCTTTATAATAATTTAAAAGGTTGAAGAAAATGAAATGTACCAAGAAAAAGGGCAGAGCAAAACTCTTGGTTAGATAGGCCATAGCACCTAAGATACCACAAAATAGTCCGCTGTACCAGTGAAGGGAATAATTAGGACTATAGATGAAATAAAGGTAATATAGTAAAAAACATGTTAATAAAAGATCCACAGGATTAAAACGGAGCGCGAAGTAAAGGACGACGAAGGTAGATATCAAAAGTAGTAAACTTCTGATTTTTTCATTGATTTCGAATCGGTAAGATAAAAGTCTAATACCAATCAAGGTGAAAAATCCTATGATCAAAGCTAGTATTTTAGTTGTAAATAAGGTGATTTGAGGGGATGGATTTAAGTAAATGATTGGAACCAGTACCCAGGAGAACATAGGCCCCCAGTACCCATTTATGGCATTATTTATATCTCCCGAGGCATATATCTTTGCTATGGACATGATGCTGATTAAATCCCTATTTATAGGATCATATATGTAATATTTTAAAAGATAAACACCTAATAATAGATATAAAGTTAAAAAGAGCATGAACATTATTTTTTGATTGTAAATTGTTCGTATATTAAAATTAAGCATTGAAGAAATTTTAGAGTTGAACTTATATAACATTTGCTTTAAAAACTATTCCTTAATCTAGTTTTGAGTTTTTTTAAATGTTAGATTAATTCTTTAAACTTTGAAAATTATAAATAAAATTATGTCTAAAGAGTATTAGAGGTTAGACCTAGATTATAAATTTTTTTATATCATAAAAAAAGGTAATAAAAATGATTGATCCATCTGATTTTATAAAAGAATCCATAAAAGAAATGAAAAAAACCATAGGAGATAAAAAAGCCATCATAGCACTATCTGGTGGTGTAGATAGTTCAGTTTCATCAGTATTAGCTTCAAAGGCTATTGGCGATAATTTAGTGGCGGTGTTCGTAGATCATGGTCTGGTAAGAGAAGGAGAAACTGAATATGTTGAGGAAACTTTTAAGGACCGGCTCAATTTCCTTTCAGTTGATGCTAGTGAAGAATTTCTTGAAAGACTAGAGGGTGTCAGTGATCCAGAAGATAAACGTAAGATCATCGGTGAAGTTTTTATAAACGTCTTTGAGAGAGTAGCTGAGGAAGTTGGTGCTGAATTCTTGGTCCAGGGAACCATAGCTCCGGACTGGATCGAGAGTCAGGGACAGATCAAATCCCATCATAACCTGGCTCTGCCCCATGGACTGGTACTGGAAATAGTTGAACCCATAAGGGAGCTATATAAAGATGAAGTAAGAATTATCGGATCAGAACTAGGTCTTCCTGGGGAAATAATAAACAGACAACCCTTCCCTGGCCCGGGACTGGCAGTGCGTGTGGTGGGTGTACTTTCACCAGAGAAGATAAATATATGCAGGAAAGCTAACGCCATTGTAGAAGAAGAAGTGATCAAGGAAGGTTTGCATGATTCTCTATGGCAGTACTTTGCGGTGCTAACTGATACAAAGGTTACAGGAGTTAAAGGAGATATAAGAGATTATGGATATCTGGTGGTTCTGCGGATGGTGGAGTCCTTAGATGCTATGACAGCCCATGTGCCGGAGTTACCCTGGAAAATGATAAAAATCATCTCGCAGCGTATAACCGCCGAGATACCAGAAGTAACTCATGTAGCACTTTCTGTGAGTGATAAACCCCCTAGTACCATTGAATTTGCCTGAATTTATATTCATAGCTTTATTTCAGGTTTAAAAATAATATTTTATTTTTCTGTAAATTATAATATAGAAAGTTCAAAGTTCTCTAACCATTACGGTACGTTTAAGATTATTATAAAAACCATTCTTAAGATAAAAACTCTCGGCAGGTATCCCTTCATTGGTTAATAACGTCAATCGGGAATATCCTTCCTTTATAAGGTAATTTGTTATGATATCCATTGTTCTGGTTCCTATTCCATTACCCTGCCTATCATTTTCCACAAAGAACTCATCCACAAAGAGTTCCTTCCCCATCCAAAAAGATCTTCTATGCCCCAAACAAACCGCCACTAAATCAACACCTTCATAAGCCACAAAACCCATAAAAACCGGGTTTTCTATGAGTTCCATTAAATAATACTTCACCTGATCCAGGGAAACCCAGTTATCGTTCCAGGGATCCGTGGAGAATACTCTGCTGAACAATCGAACACACTCATTCATATCTTCCCGGTTAAATTCCCTAATAAGTAGTTCATTACCATTATAATTCTTTTCAGGATTTCTATCACGGATAAAATAGCCCCAATGCTCTTTTAGAGATTTAGGATTGGTGAACGAGTTCACATCAAAATGAATATTATCCACTGCCCCCTGATCTATCTGTGCTTTATGCCCAAAATGATCTTTAAAAGGGCTGTGGGATATATGTTCTTTAATTACCGTCTTAATAGACATCTGAATCATCTTTATTTTTTAGTAAAAACCACGAATAACTGGTCTGGTAGAAAATCATATTTTTCCAGAGGATAGAATCCTGCATCATCCATCACATCTATTAGAACATTTAAAGGAGTGTAGTGTCCGAATAACCCGATGAAACTCAATTTTTTATTTTTAAAATCGATTATGGCTATTTTACCGTTTTCTTTTAGTAACTTCCTGATGTTTTTAAAATATCTCGCTGGTTCTGGAAGATGATGAAAAACATTTCTAAGGAAAAAGAGGTCAACACTTTTTTCAGGTAAATCTATATTATCTGGTTTTGCCTTGATGGTTTTAACATTCTTAATACCTTCTTTATTTAAGTTATCCTCTATAAAATTTAATGATTTTTGATTCACATCGATAGCATATATTTGGCCGTTCTCTCCTACTTTCCTGGAGAATTCATGGACAAAAAATCCCCCACCAGATCCTACATCACCCACTATCATGCCTTCTTTTAGGGGTAGATGTTCTATTATTTTATAGGGTTTATTTTTATCAGATAAAGCTTCTCGATTTAACATCTTTAATCTAAACTGAGTTAACATTCTTTTTCCCCCATATACATTAAATATATTTATTAATCGGAGCAT
Source organism: Methanobacterium sp. (assembly GCA_021372715.1). Lineage (GTDB taxonomy): Archaea > Methanobacteriota > Methanobacteria > Methanobacteriales > Methanobacteriaceae > Methanobacterium_A. The sequence continues at coordinate 27,757 of JAJFTX010000111.1, forward strand.
CAGTAAGTATGGTGCCCCATTTAACCGATGAACCTACTTCTGGTGTAACTAATGAGTTTTTATCAATCTCACCCATTTCAGCCAGATTAGCCACCACTTCATGAAATGAAATATCAGAATCCAGATTTATTTGAGATTTAGGCATGGAAATTGCTTTATATCCGTTCTTTACTAATAAATTGCTTAAATGTGAGGTGATATTTTTCAAATTACAGTATGTTTCCCGGTAGATGGTATATTTACTGGATGATAATTCATCACGGATTATGGTAGGTAATGTTAATCCTACAGAGATTGCTCGTGGATATTCAGCTATTAAAGATGCGTATTTTCTAATTAAAGAATTTTTTACCATCGATAAATCAACCGTGCCTAAAAAATAATCCTCAGATTTTGTTTCTATCGTACTTCTTATTAATTTCTCCAGTGGCATTATTTCCTCTCCCCTCTAATTTACCTATTTATTAAACAGAGCCCTAGCTAAGCATTGAAGTATAAAGAATAATTTGTCCAATAACCAGGTCTCTAGTTATTATCAGTATTTATTCGTCCTTTTTTAACGATTTATTTACAGTATATAATCTTTTAGCGAGTTCTCCTATTATTTCTTCATGAGATGCTAATTTTTCTTCTTTAATATCTTCCAGATAAGAGATATAGCCTTCTATTTCATTCAATGCTTTTCTAATGGAATACTCCCCCCGGTCCATTTTATGGTGATATCCTAGATGGCCGGAGAGTTTATCTATTATATTCTGTCCTTTTTCGGTTAAACTGTATCTTCCATCCTCTGCTTTAATTACTAGATCTTCATCGACCATTTTTTTAAGCATGGGATATACTGAACCTGGTGAAGGTCTGGGAGTTCTCTGACGTTTAGACATTTTACATGATTCTTGATGAGCCTGGATGGCGTCCATTATCTCCACCCCGTTTCCCGGCCCGTTTTCGTCCAGTACATGGAGTATTAATATCCTTAATCCTCCGAATTTTTGCATTTGTTCCATTCTCTCATGAAAGTCTCTGTGAAGGTTTTTAAATGTATCCCACATATTGGGTTGCACCTCAGATGTTCGATAAATATCGTTAAATTGATATTATTTTTTATATTTTGATTAGTATTAAACCTTATTTTAGATTAAATATCAAGTTACCGATATCGATTATTCGATATTTAGTGGCTTATTATATAAATAGTTTATGAAAAAATAGATAGGTGTAAAAAAAATGAATGAATATTAAGTTAAAAATGAAGAAAAATAATCGTTCTGGAAAAATTGCCCTGATTATAAGTGTTATCATCAGCTTTTCAGTGGCTTACGTAAGCTCCGCTATTAACGTTGCCTTACCCTACATTGCCCAGTCTTTTAACCTTGATTCTATCTTTCTGGGCTGGATAGCATCTGCTTATCTACTTTTCTCCGCCATATTACTGATACCCTTCGGTAAATTGGCTGATATGTACGGTAGAAAACGTATAATTACCTATGGGGTTATCATATTTATATTAGCTAATTTAATATCTGCTTTATCTATTTCCGGGACTATGCTTTTGATTTCCAGGATCATAATAGCCATAGGGAGTGCCATGATTATTGGTAATGTTTATTCTCTCATTGCATCAGTTT
>JAJFTX010000014.1 GCA_021372715.1 Methanobacterium sp.
TCAGTTTTCAATGGCTCACCGATGACAATCTGGGTTTAGGAAATAGATATCGGGATCTTTGTGATGAGATTATAAAAAGAGGAATCTCTGATGATTTGTATTGGTTTATACAGGCCCGTAGTGATGATATAATTGATAATGAGAAATTACTTCCTAAAATGCGGAAAGCTGGTAATTTCTGGGTGATGGCCGGTCTGGAGCGTCATGACCGTGAAACATTGGATGCTTATAATAAAGGTATAAAAAATTCTGATTCGAAACATGCCATGCAGCTTTTAAAGGATAATGATATTTTCTCCCAGGCCACTTTGATTACTGGTGATCGAAATGATTCCCACCATTCCATGGATGATTTCAGGGAGTTTGTGAATATGGTGGATCCAGACATCGCTATCTTCATGATTTTAACACCTTTCCCCGGCACTAGTCTTTTTAATCAGGCCCATCAGAATGGTTGGATAGAGGATTATAACTGGAGCAACTATGACATGACCCATGCTGTGATGCCTACTTTACATCTCACCCGTTCTGAGGTACAGGAGGAACTTTTCCTTTGTTATCGTGATTTCTATGGTAGTATGAAAAGACGATTAACTGGTCTTTTCTCCAGAAATACTTTTAAAAAACACACCTACCGTTATATGGCTGGTCAGGGCCTTTTGCAATCCTTGAGGGATCTGATTTGAATAAAAACACCACCAGTTACAGTATATTATCACTGACTGGTCTGATTTTCCTGATTTTACTTTATCTGTACTCTGATGATACTATTAATCCTTTTAGAATAATTTTCTTATTTATTTTTATTATAATCTGTATTCTGGGGATTGTAGCTTCTATCTATCCCTCATATTGTTTGAGATTTCTAAGTATTGAAACGACATCTCCATCAGAATGTGAAAATAGGATCATTAATTATGAGGGTCATCATCCTGACTGTGGTGTTTTTAACGATCATGTGTTTAATTTTAAAAATAGGAAGTATTGTGTGGGTTGTAGTGGGCTTTTAACCGGTGCATTACTGGCTATTTTAAGCTGTTTATATTACTTGTTTTATGGTACTGAGGGATTGATATTCTGGTTGGGTGTGATCTTGGTACTGGCCTCATTATTGCAGCTTATATTTTTTAGTATGGAAAATAAATGGGTTAAGTTTCTCTCTAATCTGGGTCTGGTCTGGGGATCTTCTTTGATAATGATAGGGCTCCTGGAACACAGCAATGTATTTATAGCAGTATATTTCCTTTTTTTAATAATTGCCTGGATTATAACTCGTACGGCCCTTTCCCAGGAGAATCATGATGTGATTTGTGATAATTGTCCTGATTTGAATTCTTAAATGATGATAAAATAAGTTAAATATTTATAAAAAGGAATAGTGTATGTCTGATTTATATATTTAGTCTCATCTTCTGGTGCTGTATATGGCTCCGGCTATGATGAGTATTCCAACTATTACAATTAATGCAGGCCACACATAAGTCCAGAAACTGAATCCATATATGGATGAAAGACCAATCAGTATTAATATGACTCCGATAATCACCGGTCCGATGATGTTACCATGGGGAAGTCCAAAGCATTCATTCCTTTGACGACGTTTATGATCATCTCTTCGCATGTTGTCACCCTTTAATGGATTTCCACATTGGGAGCAGTACCCCGCATCTTCTTCATTTTTTTTCCCACAACTATCACAATAAACCATGAAGATACACCTCTTATTATTATTTATCTAATATATAAAATATAACTATTCATTAGCTAAAAAATAAGAAAAAATTGAATTTTTCATTATTTTTCCCATCTTATTGACCAATTAAAAATTTTTAGCGTTTTACTTCTCTAATCAGGGCATATATGAGTACCAGGTATCCTAATGCACGGATTATCATTATTGAAAGATCTGTACTGGATGTTCCCAGTAGTATCGCCAGGTGGGATATGGTAAATAGCCCAAAACTAAGCGCTATATACATGGCTAAGACTATTTTCTTGGTCTGGTAAACCCAGAAACCTATAATCGTTATTATCAATGAGAAAATAAAGTTCATTAAAACGGTGGGGTCCATTGCCATATAATTCACCTCCTATTAATTTTTATTTATAATAATAATCATGAGTTTTCCATCCAGAATGTATCCTGGTAGACTATTACTTTGTATTTCACTATTTGATGATTATAATCATCTACATGTGCCTCAAAATAGGCTGTTTCACCTGGTTTTAGAATTTCTCCACTGTTAGAATCTTTGTATAAATTTAAATATGTGCTATGCTGATTTACTATTTCACCCGCACTATCATAGCCCACACAGTAGACTTGTACGTATTTAAGAACTTTTTTACCGTTGTTTTTAACATTTCCTGTAATTATTATGTTATTTGGGCCGTATACCATACGATAAGCTGAGGAATTTGTTACCTCTAAATTAGGTATTTCTGAACTGGTAGAGATCAGACTCAATTCTGTTTTTGCAGTGAAATAATAGTTCAACCCCACTACTAATATTAAAAATATAGTAATAAGAATGGTTATTTTGGTTTTGTTTTGATTTATGAACCAGTTTATTAATCCTCCTACTTCTGTGGATATTAAATTAGGAAATAACTCTTCTAGTACTGGTTTCATTCTAGGATGATAGGGCAGGATTATTTCCTTTAAATCATAGGAGAATTTTAAGCAAGGACTGGTGAATAATCTTGCTTCACACCAGTTTATTTCTGGATCTTTTATATCTGATATTTTATATTCTATGGGTTCTAATCTATGGGTTTCATAACGGGTACTATAAGTTTTAAACATCCTAATATAGTTCTTATTTAATTCCACATATACTGGATTGAATCTTCCCCCTAATTTATAATAGCCCTTTACATTTTCCAATTTATAGCCGCAACTGAAGCAAAATTTATCATCGGAAACCAAATTCTCACACTGGGGGCATTGTTTAGTTTTCTGACCTTTAAACCATAATCTGATGAATAGTGATTGGACATAACCTCGCACCCTTTTAGACAGGAACATGAACATGATTATGAAAAATATTAAGATAAATAAAACTTCTAAAAGAGTGGTGTTTTTGTTATTTCTAAGATAATATGCTAATATTAGGGATATAACTGCTAATATTACTCCTATTGTATCGAATATCTTTATTCCTTTATTAAAACGGTTTTCTTCCTGGAATATTTCACCACAAAAGTCACAACTTTCTGGGGTTTCTAAAAACTTCTTTCCACATTTAGGACAGTATACCATTTGTATCCTCGATAGCTATCTTTTATCTTAATTTGAAATCATTTGATCTGGTAATTTATTCATCGTAGATAATAGATAATATATTTTCTTATTTTGTTTTTTAAAATCTTATCTATCAATCAAGGATTATGTTATTATAAGATAACTTTATATACTATGATGACAATATGTTTAATTACATGACAGTGTGTCAAAAAAAAGATTAGTTGTTAAAAATTATTTACAATTGTTAAAAATTTTGACATCATATCATTAAATTTATACAGGTCAGTAAAACATGGTGATCTAAATTAAAAAAGCCAGCCGTAAAAAAAGAGAACGTGAAATACGACGTAAAGATATAATTGATGCTGCAGAGATGTTATTCTTCAGTAAAGGATACGAAAATGTGTCTATGAATGATATCGCCCAGGAAGCAGAGATGGCCCGGGGAACTCTTTACCAGTACTTCAAAAACAAAAATGACATATACGCAGCAATAGCAATACACGCTGCCGAAATACTGGCTGAAATGTTCAAAGAAGTAGCTTTAGACCAAACAGGCATTGAAAAAATAAGATCACTAAGCATGACCTACTATCAGTTCTACAAGAAACACACCGGATATTACCAGGCCTACTATCATTCGGGAGTTTTCGATTACCACAGCACCCCCCAAATGGAAAAGTTAAAGAAGATCAGGAAAATGAACTACCAGTTTGTGGTGAAAGCTTTAAAAGAAGGTATAGCCGATGGAACCATAAGAAATGATATTGATCCCATTGCCACCACCCTGATCATGCTATCCATGTCCAACAACGTGAATAACATAATTCCCGTAACCCAGATGTACATGGATGAATATGGCCTTACCCAAGATGAACTCTTTGAAAGTAATTTAGAACTGGTACTACGTTCCATAGAAAATGGTGAAAAACACCCAAATAATTCGAAAGATAGAAGAATAATTTGAGTTGAAAAAAATGTATACCATAACCTATTCATCAAAAAGATTCGGCTATGATGATCTTAAAATAACCGTAAATTCCTTTACTGATGAAGTTTTGGATAACTCAAAAAATTTCATAGACGAAATTTTAGAGGAGTTTCAAATTCAAAATAACACCATAAATGCTAAAAACCAATCAGAGTATATCTATGAACTCCTGATGTTGGGAACTTTATGGAGAATGTACGATAATAAAGCAGTTTCATATGAAAAAACACCCCCTAAATTTCTATCTAAAATATTCTCCCCTACCAATAAGAAAATATCTCCTAAAAAGTTAGAATACAATAAAAAGAATCTGGATAAACTATTCCATTGGTTAGAATCCACTGGTGAATTTAAAAGGGAATTAAAACATTTGAAAATCTGGAAAGAATTCCTCAAATTCCAAAAACCCCAAAAATTAATGGAATATTTGAGAAAGATCATAATCTTCGCAGACTGGTTTAAAACCAGTAGCAAATATATAATAGGAAGTTACAGCTCCAATGAGAGGAATTTCCTCTATTATCTCAGATTAATGGGGTCAGAAATCTCAAATCGTTCCTAAACAGATTATTTACCTTTAGATTTTTTATTTAAAATACTTTTTTTTACAAAGTTTCATATCTAATCAGATTAATAATAAATAGGATGAATTATTATATTTCCCTGCTCCGGGGTGTTAATGTGGGCGGGCATAAAATAAAAATGACCCAACTAAAAGAATTATACGAATCTCTGCAGCTTAAAGAGGTTAAAACCTATATTCAAAGTGGAAACGTTATATTCACAACTGAAGATGATAACATTTTCCATTTAAAAAATGAACTGGAAAGAGAACTTGAACGAGTATTTAATTTTCATATCCCACTGATTATAATAACCCGAAATGAACTTAAAATGGTCATTGAAAACAATCCCTTCTCCAATGAAGATCCCAGTAAATTATATGTCACATTTCTACTTGATCCGTCCTTTGATATATCAGAAATAGAAATGGAGAAGATTGAAGATAATGCAGAGAAATATTTCCCGGGAAAGAAGGAGATATACTTATTTTTACCAAATGGTTATGGAAGAGCCAGATTAACCAATAATTTCTTTGAAAAGGAACTAAAAGTTCCTGCAACCACCCGGAACTGGAAAACCATCAACAAATTATATGAATTAATCTCAACTAAATAAGATAAGATATATTTCAAAATTTAATTTAAAATGAGAGGGGGAATTATTATATGTTATCGGAAAAAGTGGACCTTAAAAAGTTAAAAGAATCCGAAAAAG
>JAJFTX010000146.1 GCA_021372715.1 Methanobacterium sp.
GGTGATGCAGACAGTAACAAGGATGCAGCATAAACGAAAATGGAAAACACAAGTAATTGAATATTACTAAAATAAAAAATAATCAATCTTATTAACTGATTGACCGAATGTATAATAAAATCATGTGCGAAACTTTAGTTATTGAGATTCCGTCAATTTTAATTTTTGATTTTTCAGGAGTTATCTTTGTGGTCAATATTGTTATTCCATTATTAAAGGCCCAGAAATTTTGGGGCTGTTTCTCAGCAGTGTTTCTTATGCCAGAGTTTATTTTTTTTCTTCTGTTCACTCCTAAAAAACCACGATAATTTGCCGAAAAGAGGTTATCCCCATATTTAAGGAATAAATCTCTTAACCAATATCCTGGAACAGAGAGAATACTTGCCTTCCAATCTGGTCCTGATTCTGTGTATTGAATTTTACTTGGACATTCTATTGTTTCCTGAATAATTATGGAAGATTCCTGAACTAAAAACAACTTTTCTATATTTTCTAAGCCTAGTTCCTTATGAATGACACTAATTTCCAACTCTGGAGACAAAGATCTAGTTAAATGATCAGCAGCCGTTATAAGTTCTTTACTAACGTTTACAGATTCAGGTAAATTATGAACATAAAGCAAGTCAATTTGATCTATTTCTCCAGTTTTAATTGCTTCACGACACTCGATTATAATATCTTTTAAGTTGTTAGGAACGTTTTCTGTATTCCCAGATATAAGCCAAGCAGCGGCGGTATTAAGATCTGATGCTTTATTCGCAGGAGCACTCTCTACACTTTTATTAGAATAGTATCCCTGCGCAAAAACAATTTTTTTCAAATCTTTATCAAGTTTTATAAAATCAATCTTTTTGTCGTCTCCTCCATCTGTTAAACTTTCTGATCCAAGAGTTAAACATGATGGAAAATCCAAATAAATTGACATTACCCAGATGAGATGGGCATTACCTTCTCCAAATTTTTCAATTAGTTCAGTTGCTTTTTTGAATGCGTTTATGTGATTCATATTTTTTGTTTTACTTTAACATGTCAAAATGATTAGGCGCTTAGGCCGCCAAAGTTACCAACATGTTGTTTAAATCTGCATGTTGTTTATGCCGCGCCCAATTCCCGCTTTGCGGCTTTTTTTCAGGTTTATCCTGAAAAAATGTAGTACCTTTAGGTACCTTTTACTCTTTCTTCCCAACCATCGCCATAAATTGGTCAATCTTATCCTTCAGGTACTTTATTTCGTCTCTCAGCAATTGGTTTTCCGCATCTTTAGCCGCCAGCAATCTATTAAGCATTTCTTCTTCTATCCCATAATGGTACACAAACCCATTGCTCGTTTCCCTTATTTCCTGGTGAATATAAACACCATCCTGTCTTAGTAAATCTTCCGTCGGCGTTTCCAGCACATCGGCAATTTGTGCTAGCCTCTCTAAGTCCAGCTTTGTTGCACCGCTTTCCAGGTTCTGATAACTACGTATATTCATATTTAATTTATCGGCCATGTCCTGCTGGCGAAGCCCTTTTTGTTCACGGTGCTTCTTAATGTTGAAACGGGCGGTATCCATGATGTCCATAGTGGTAATGGTTTAGTTTTCAATTAATATGAAGAAAAATTTC
>JAJFTX010000180.1 GCA_021372715.1 Methanobacterium sp.
AATGGAATTGCCAATCCAATAGCATACCAGGTTAATGGTATCCCAATTAGAAAACCGAGGACAATAACAATTATGCCCTGAATAATAGCTGCCGTAGCCACACCGAACATCTTACCAGCGAAGATGGAAACCCGACCAATAGGCGCTACTAAGATCTCCTTCATAAAACCAAACTGCCGATCCCAGATAACAGAAATACCAAGAAATATACTTGTAAACAACAACGTCTGAGCAATAATTCCTGGGAGAAGGAATTGTGTGTAATTAAAACTACTCTTCGTAGATATAGAAAGTCCCAGGCCCCCGCCAAAGATCACCAACCAGAGAATGGGTGTTATAATTGAACTGATTAATCTGGACCGGTCACGCAGGAAACGTTTTAACTCACGCCTCCATAGGGCACTGATACCTCTTAATTCTCCTATTTTATCCTCCCCCTCATCCTGGCTGCCATGCCTGAAGGTTCCCGTCCGCCGCTGTCTCTTATTTCTCGACCAGTATAATGTATGAACACATCATTTAAATCCGGTTCTTTAACCGTGATACTTTCAATATAAACTCCTATGGTCACAGCTAATTCCACTATCCGTGCCATTAATTTATGAGCATTTTTAACGCAGATATTAAGCTCATTCTCGGTTTTCATCATTTTATCTGCCAGATCTGTTTCCTTAATCTTCGCTGATAAGAGGTCGTTGTCACTGGATTCTATGATAATAGTCTCACCACCCAGTTCGTCTTTAAGATTCCCCGGTGTATCCAGGGCGATGATTTTACTTCTGTCGATGATTGCGATGCGATCACACAGTTTATCTGCTTCCTCCATATAATGGGTGGTTAACATTATGGTGATGTTCTCCCTTTCCTTTAAATCACGGATATAACTCCAGATATGATCTCGGCTCTGCGGATCCAAACCAATGGTAGGCTCATCCAAAAACAACACCTTAGGATAGTGGATTAGACTACGGGCAATTTCCAGTCTACGCCGCATTCCACCCGAGTAAGTGTTTACAAAATTAGAAGACCGATCTTCCAGTTCGACTAACTTTAAAACCTCATCAATCCGAGAATACATCACATCCCGGGGCACACCATATAAATCGGCGTGCAATTCCATGTTCTCCCGACCGGTAAGCTTATCATCTATACTGGGGTCCTGAAAAACAATCCCTATAGAACGACGTACATCCGATGCTTCATCTTTTATATCGTAACCCTCAATCTCCGCAGTACCCGATGTGGGATTTAAAATAGTACATAACATGGAAATGAAAGTACTTTTACCCGCGCCATTAGGACCTAAAAGGCCGAAAATTTCACCCTGTTCAACTTCTAAACTAACAGAGTTAACAGCGGTCAGTTTACCGAATTTTTTAGTTAAATCCACAGTTTTTATGGCGCTCATGATAAAATCTCCAATAATAAATATGGATGGATGCAGTGATTAATTTTACGGAAATAATATTGATCTTTTAGATATGTAGCGCATTCTTAGTCAAGTTAAATTAATAATTGAATATTGTTACATCTTCTTCTATCAATTCATCCATTCTTCCACTGCCAGTAAGCATAGCAAGAGCCATTCAGACAGTAGTGGCAGGAAATATCCTAATGGGATTAGCAATGCTAGATATATCTCAAAATGACAGGTTAAATTCAACATTTGACAATTTAGGAGAGTTCATATCAAAATAAGAATATATTATAACTTCAAATATTCTAGATTTGTAAAAAAGACCTACGTGTGATTTAATTAATTTATTTATAGTGATAGGGTAAATTATTAAATAATATTTGATTTGATGATGGTGAATGATAATGGCTAAAATTTGTCCCAATTGTAATACCAAAAATTCAAATAATGCAGAGTTTTGCCAAGGCTGTGGACAGGAATTAGAGAATGTACCTCAATCTACACGTAGTTTCCCCATAATACTCATTATAATTATAATAGTAGCAGTTGGTGTTCCCCTCTATTTTGTCTGGTCCTTTGTTATTGGTCCTTCCATGAATGAGAACTACCTAGAACAAAACGGTATAAATGGAACCGCGGAAATACTGGATGCCCAGCAAACACAAACCTTCGTAAATAACAATCCAGAAATAAAAATGACCCTATTAGTATCCGTACCCGGTAAAGAACCTTATAAAGTTACTTATAAAACAGTTGTACCTATGGTAGATTTATCTAAGGTCCAGCCAGGTAACAAATGGTATGTCCTAGTAGATCCCAAGGATCCTCAAAATGTAATATTTGCCTAAAATGTAATACCATAGCTAAATTTATTCTATTAACTATTAAATATTCAATAAATAGTATTAATAAATTTTTGGTAGAAACAGTAAATTTCATTGAATTTGAAGGTATTAAAATAAAGTTAAAAAGGTAGAAACAGTAAATTTCATTGAATTTAAAAAAATATTTATATTCTCTTTTTGTATTTTAATTCTTGGAATGTGATGGTGTATTTTGTTCCATTGGTTCTTTCAAGTTGTATTGTACCGTCTAATTGACTTATTAGTGATTTTACTAGTCGTAGTCCTAGGGTGGATTCAGTGTTGAAGTCTATTTCTTCGGGTATTCCCACTCCATTATCACTGATGATTAATTCATATCCTTTTTTTATAGGTTGAAGTTCTATGGTTAATATTCCTTCTTGATATTCTGGGAATGCATATTTCAGGCTGTTGG
>JAJFTX010000020.1 GCA_021372715.1 Methanobacterium sp.
AAATATGAACTAATCTATTCTCCATAGAGATGCGGGATTGATAAAATAGAGGCCCATTTGATACCTTTAGTGAGATCTTTGATATAACGACCGACAAAGGCCTGCTATCTTGAAGCTGATAACTGTGCTAATATCGTCAAATTTTAAACAGAATTCTGAATAGAGTTATTTAAAATTCTTCATCGCAATTATTTACCTGCCAAGTGTCGGGTGTACATTCACTCTTTGACTCATATGCAGTTACGATCTTATCAAAGTCGCGTTTAAACTGCTTTACATGGCAAGACCGAGTGGTACGCCTGCAGATTACCATACACCCATTATGATATTATATTTTAAGATCAATATTTAAGCTAACATTTTAATGGTGATACAAACTCAAAAAAAATACTTTATGATTTTATGACACCTGCAAAGTCCTGATTCTACGGTGCTTAAACCCTATAAATTATATGATTCTCGAAAGTTCAGAAAAATGAATAGGAGTCAAGATGGCCTGTATAAGGGTTTTAAGAAGCTAGAAATGGAAATAAGTTTTACGTATTTAATAGAATCAACAAAAGCATTGAAGAAATTCTTTGTTCACATATGTGAATATTTATTTATCTCAAACACCAATAATAATATAATCACTATGACCAGAACAAATTATTTTTGTCACTGAAAAGATTATAAACCTACCGTATGGACTAATTGAGCATCTATTTAAGATTGTAAAACTGATGTGCAAGATTCTTGAAGCTGGTGAGCATCTCACTCAGAAAGAGATAAACAAGAGGACTAGGCTACCTTTACGGATGCTCGCCAGTGTTTTATCAAATCAGCAGACAAAATCGGTGTAATGGGGTGAGGTAAAAGAGAACTTGAATTTTAATTATACCTATTTTTGGGATGTTTAATCCCATTATATAGATCTGCTTTAGATGAAAGAGAGAGTTACTCTCTCCTTTTTCTATTACAGGAAATATTTGATTTATTTCCTTAAGTTATTAAATCTTTGAGAATAACTGGTTCATTCTCTATTAACTATAACTAAATTGAAATTTTGAATTGGAGTGAATAATTAATGGTAAAACAAAATTGCTGGGAATTTAAAAAGTGTGGTCGCAATCCAGGTGGCGAGAAAGTAAAGGATCTTGGAGTCTGTCCTGCTTCAATTGAGAGCAGTACTGATGGAATTAATAGTGGATCACAGGGAGGAAGGGCCTGCTGGGCAATATCGGGAACTCTCTGTGGTGGAAAAGTGCAGGGAACTCATGCAGCAAAAGAAGGGAACTGTTTGATCTGTGATTTTTATAAACAGGTGCAGAAAGAAGAACGGCCAAATTTTAAAACAACAGCAGCAATCATTTCCTTGATTCAGAAATAAAAACCATTCTCAACCTTTTTCTGATCTGATATCAAAACTTTATTGTAACTATTCAGCCGTCGGAACCATAATCTTACAAATTATTCAAGTGTAATGATTAGGTGGTGATCCTATTATGTTGAATTTAGAATTAAATCCTCACCTCCCGACTCATAAGCGCATAATTTTTCATGACAAATTTACTTCAGATTGAAATATTGGGACATCAGTAACGTAAATTGAAAGAGAGAGAATGATAAGGGGAGGTCGGGGCACTTGATTTTACAGCAAATAACAGACACTACCAATATTTTTACGGATCTAACGGCTGAATAGTTACCTTTCTTCTTCTAATGAGTAATAACCTAAAAGATATTTTATCAAAAAAGTGATATGAATTAAATAGCCTGAATAACCGGTCTCACGATCGGTGGTGCATTTATCAGCACTAATCCGCCTCCTGATGAAGTGCTTCCCTGTGATGGAACTTCGGTTGAAGGTACTGATAGCGGAGTGTTTGACACAATCCCGCTCACCGGGCCTGCTTCGATTTCGTTTGCAGATTTTTTACTTTTAACGGTAAACCCGCCAACATTCGTACCCGATGTTCCATCAGCATTCGTGATCTTCACATTCCACTTCCCTTTTGCAGCTTTTAGTGTCGGGAAAATGCAGATGACCTTCTTCACCGCAAGACTTTTAATAGTCACTTTCTTTACATTTTTTCCTTGGATCATCTGAACAACAGC
>JAJFTX010000021.1 GCA_021372715.1 Methanobacterium sp.
AATCAACATGGTGCTCATCACCAGTTTAGCCCCTACAGGAACAGTCAATGTGGGCCACATAATAACTGCATTCGGATTATTTATAATTGCAATTTGCCTTTTTGAGTCGGCTATATCTCTAAGCTATAATAAACAGGGTATGGAAAGATTAGCACGTAGATTAGATCTAAGAACTTTGCCAATATTGGTTAAGGGATTCGTTGCTGTAGTGTTAGCTATTATGGCAGTGGCCTGGTAAGGTTAAATATAAGAATAATCAAATAAGCAGTTAGAGAATAAATTTCATCTTTTTTCCGGAGATTCCAATGAAACCAAAAATTATAGTATCGATTATCCTCATAGTGGTCTTTCTATTTTTAGTATTCGGATATTATTTTACTCAATCCCCCAATACAGATCAGGACATTACAGTGGCTTATATACCCAGCGATCATGAAGCAGCCTTTATGGTAGGAGAAGCACAGAACACTTACAGCAAAGCAGGTTTGAATGTTAAAAGTGTGCAGATGTCCTCAGGATCCAGTGTAGTATCCGCTGCAGCCAGTGGAGATATTGATATAGGTTATGTGGGTCTGGTACCTGCTCTTCAAGGAATAAGTACGGGGGTACCTATAAAAATAGTCGCCGCAGTTAATCTGGATGGTAGTGGTATTGTGGTGGAACCAGATTCAAACATCACCAGCATACCTGATTTGAAGGGTAAAAAAGTAGCCAGTCCCGGAGTAACCAGTATGCAACAGGTTTTATTACTCTACGAACTCCAGAAATATAATATGACAGCATCAGATTTGGATATTCTCTCTGTTAACATCTTCATGATCCCGGATACCTTAGCCTCCGATAAAGTAGATGCATATATCGCCTACGAACCATTCGTGTCCCTGTCACCTTACAGGAATATGGGACGGGTTCTGATGTACTCTGAACAGATCATGCCCGGCCATCCTTGCTGTGTGATTATCGCCAGACAGGACTTCATAGATCAGCATCCCCAGGAATTACAGACGTTCCTGGATATCCATAAGAACAGTACGGAATATATTAACAACAACCGTAATGAAACCGCATATCTCATCTCCAAGGAGATGACTACCAACCCAGAATTAGAACAGATAGCCCTTACCCATGTGGTTTTTGTATATAAGGTTGATAAGGCTTTTCAGGATAATGTGATGAATTTCCTTAAAGTAGAACAGGAATTAGGAGTTATGAAGAAGAACTTAACCATTGAACAAATCTTCGACACCCGATTTTTAGGATGAATACATTAATAAATTTGCAGTAATAAAATAAAGGTGAATGAATGAACAAAACCATAAAAGCTTTGATTTTACCTCTAATAATATTGATAATCTGGGCAATACTTACTACTTATACTGGAATCATACCTTCTTATCTAATTCCCAGCCCTTCTGCTGTTTGGGTGGCTTTTGAAAACCTTTTACTTAACGGTTCACTTATTACTGATACTCTAAGCACTCTCACCCGGGTTCTTCTAGGATTCATAATAGCTGCACTAGTAGCCATTCCTCTGGGAATACTGCTAGGCTGGTCTAAAAATGCCAATGATCTTTCCAAATACATCATAGGTGTTCTACGCCCCATACCACCCATAGCATGGATACCCTTCGCTATCCTCTGGTTTGGAGTAGGATTAGGTTCAGCCATTTTTATAATCTTCCTGGGTAGTGTATTTCCCATCCTGATAAATACCGCTGATGGAGTGAAGAGAACCGATAAGATCTACACAGAATCAGCTTATACATTAGGAGCAAGTGAATTTCAGACCTTAAAGAAAGTAGTGGTGCCTGCTGCACTGCCCAATATCATCACCGGACTTAAGGTAGGAATAGGGATTGGTCTGATGTGTACTGTAGCAGCGGAGATGATAGGATCCAGTAATGGACTGGGATACCTCATATTAACTGCTACCAGCATGTTAGACAGTGCAAGTGCCATAGTGGGTATGCTGGCCATCGGAGTGATTGGATTAGGATTTGATTATCTGTTCAGAAGAGCGGAGATGAAGATAAACTGGTAAAAATTCAGGTGATTACAAATGTCTTTCATACTTAAAAATGTTGATAAAAGTTTTATAAGCCAGGGAAAGGAGTTAGAAGTTGTTAAGAATATTAACATATCTGTTCAGGATGGCGAATTTCTCTCATTGGTAGGTCCCTCAGGCTGTGGAAAGACCACCATCCTCCGAATGCTGGCTGGTCTGGATTATCCCAGTGAAGGTGAAATCTCAGAAAATGGTGAACCAGTAACTGGTCCCAGCCCTAATAGAGGATTTGTTTTTCAGCAGTACTCTTTATTTCCCTGGAGAACGGTTTTAGATAACATTGCCTTCGGACCGGAGGTACGGGGAGTGGATACTGAAGACCGATACCAGAATGCCCGAAATTATATTGAAATGGTAGGTTTATCCGGGTTTGAAAATAGCCACCCCCATGAACTGTCTGGTGGGATGAAACAGAGAGTGGCTATAGCCCGGGCATTGGCCAACGACCCCCTGTCTCTTCTCATGGACGAGCCCTTCGCTGCCCTGGATGTTATGACTAGACACAAGCTTCAGGAAGAATTGGTCCGGATCTGGCAGGAGGAGCATAAAACCATTATCTTCGTAACCCATAACGTTGATGAGGCAGTTTTCCTTGCAGATCGGGTAGTTGTGTTAAGCAAGTCCCCGGGGGAGATAATTGAAAGTTTTCAAATAGAATTAGAAAGAATCAGGGACCGTACATCTCCAGAATTCATTGATCTAAAGAAGAATATCACTTCT
Source organism: Methanobacterium sp. (assembly GCA_021372715.1). Lineage (GTDB taxonomy): Archaea > Methanobacteriota > Methanobacteria > Methanobacteriales > Methanobacteriaceae > Methanobacterium_A. The sequence goes on from JAJFTX010000021.1 coordinate 2,786, forward strand.
TTACTGGAGAAATAATTAAAAGATAAGAAAAGTTCAATTATTCAAGGGTATGAACTTGTATTTAGGTGCATTACACTTAGGACAGCGCCAATTATCATTTAATTCTTCAAACGGAGTTCCTGGTGGAGTGTCTCTGCGAGGTTCGCCTTTCTCTGGATCATAAATATAATTACAAACTCGACATTTATATCTCTTCATCATTTATTTACACCTCTATCCAATTTTTATACCAGACAATATCCAATTGACAATTATAAAAAAAATTATAATGGTAATAACTAATAATATTAACTCTATCCTAAGATTTGTTTTAATACCCCTATTTCCTGGTTCATATCGATTACCAGGGAGATTTCTTAAATCAGCGTAGCATTCTTCACAGAATCCTGCGTATTTACGGTTTCTATGACCGCATTCTGGACAGATCAATATTGATACACCCTCTATCTATAAAATTTTTTTGTTCATTCTATATCATAAATTTTTGCTAAACAGATAGAGATTTTTTTAAAGTTTCCAGATCCTTTTTTATTTTATTTATACTATGTCTAGTGCCTGTGATCCTGCCGATCATAACTCCTGCGGTTATGCTGATGATAATACCAAAGTAATCAGTTCCCTGCACCCAATATCCCACTATCAATGTTCTTCCTACAATGAAAATCAGGTAACAAAGGAATATAATAGCACCTATCCAGTCCATATTACTAATCACCTGATGGGTTTCATCATCCCAGCTAAGATGGTACATACGACTTACGATTAAACCCACCAAAAAACCAAAAATCAAACTAAACACAGCCACACTAATACTGAAACCAGCTATTACTTCATATATGGTGGCGATTGTCAGTGCTGCAGATATCAGTATTAAAACTCTTAAACGGCTGTAAAGCTTTTTGTCAAGAAATTTTTTTCCTAAATTTTTTATTTCCATATTAATACACGAATTTCAATTATTTTAAACCAGTTTTTTATACATGTTATATGATATAAGAGCTATCCAGATCAAAGAGGCGTACACGGAGGCCCATTCTAATCCTGGTAGTGGAATGGTTGGATGGAAATCTGCCAAGGAATCATGGTACTGGGGTAATCTGAGCAGAATCACAAATATCAGATCTGTTATTATGGCTATTACCCCCCATAAGGCCACTATACGCATGAACTGGGGATGATCTTTAAGGGCTATTGTAAATATGATTATCATTAAAAATAGAGTTCCAAAAACACCAGAAGCAGCCAGGATATGCATTTTAATATGGGTTTCCGGGAATAAACCCACTCCTATAAGGGAAATGCATGCGTAGATCCCTAGTATTATCACGGAGTATATCAGTATCTTCTGATATCTTTGCTGGGGATTCCAACGGTGAAAGTTTACTATAAATGGTATTAATATCAGACCGGTTATTATACATCCTAAGTTGAAGAATATGGCTCCTTTTGGATTAAGAATTACATTTCCAAGATTACTAAGCCAATCATAAAGAGGTGTATATGTTGTGGGATAAAGAGTTAGTGATGTTAAGGTAAAGACTGTAAATACGATGAATGCTAGCAACCCTAATAAATTCAGATATAACCATCTAGAATTCATGTCATTTACACCCTACCATAGTCCATATAAATCTATAGGAGTTATATTATAAATCGTTTTAACTCATCAAATAGGTGATAATTTATTAGTAAAATCACCAGGAAATTATGCTATCATTTGATAATTCAATGATTTTTGGCCTAATTTACACCCAAATTTTAACAAACTATATATATGAGTATTTATAAGTTATAAAATAGGGTGCAAGTTTAAGAATATGTAAAGTTTTTTATTAAAAAAAATGTTTAACCGCCTCAATTAGAAACAGAAAATAATTTAAAAAAAAAACCATAAATAGAATCTATTCTTAAAAAAAATTGCACCCTTCTATTTTTGTAATATTAACACTATAATTTACATAATATTAATTAATCCTATATAAGATTAGATTAATCCATATTTTACTAGAAATATCTGATCCCTATTCTCATATACTATCAAATCCTTTTTTTATGATAAAATCTTAATAATCACTGAACAACATAATATAAACAAAGAAGCGGGGTGATATGAATGTTGGATTTTGGTATTGTCACAGAGGATAAAACCGAGGATTATTACACTAAATTATTAAATGAACTGGTCCCTGGAGATGAAATTACAGGAGAACTCATTATTGGAGATTTTAAAACATCACCCATGGATAAAAGAGAGGTAGCAGAGTTCTATATTATCATTTCTGACCATAAAAATCATCAAAAATGGGTGGCTGAGATAACAACCCCCTATTTTCCAGAGACCGGTAACGTCTATGCTGAAAAAGATGGATTATTCTACAGTTTAATAGACAGTTTAAACCATGTGGTGAATGGCACCCCCCGAAAATGGCAGGATAACTATTCTGTGAACTTCCATCAACTTCGTAAGACCGTTAACAGTTACCTCACCATGCTTACTGTAAAGGCTGTACAACCGGTTAATACTGATGCAAAACATGTTAACCTAGAAATAATTGATGCAGACTATAAAACTGGTGAAAAGAAACCTAAAAAAATAACCATTTATGATTTAGCCCAGGAAGACCCTATAATATTAATGGGTTACTCTCAATTGAGGAACAAAGGAGATCGCATAACCGTGAAAAATATAGTCTTTGAACTGAAATCATTAATGGATGATGAGAAAATTACAGAAGAAGCCTATCAAAAGGCATTTAAGAAATTAAAAAGTGTAGATGAACATTAAATCGAATAAATTAAGGTTTATTATATTCAAAAATTAAACTGAGACAATTAATTCCATTTTCACCTATATCCAACATTAATAGAGAGAATGGGATTATTTTTTATCAATGGTTTTACTCAATTTTATATATCTTTAAAAAACGGGAATTGATGGCCACTATAATGGTACTTGCTGACATCAAGATAGCTCCTGCAGCAGGTGTTAAAATTATCCCATAAGCAAAGAGAACCCCTGCTGCTACGGGAATGGCAAAAACATTATATCCTGTACCCCATAATAAATTCTGAACCATTTTACGATAAGTTGATTTAGCCAGTCTAATTACATAAACCACATCCAATAGATTGCTTCTAACTAGAACCACATCCCCTGCTTCAATGGCCACATCTGTACCG
>JAJFTX010000205.1 GCA_021372715.1 Methanobacterium sp.
AGGCAGTTAGAACACTGGAAGAAATCGGTATGAAGGATACTGTACAATTAATCATCACAGGAGGTATAAGAAGCGGAGCTGACGTGGCTAAAGCCATGGCAATGGGTGCAGATGCAGCATACATTGGAACTGGTGCTATGATTGCCATGGGATGCCGGGCCTGTCGTATGTGTTACACCGGAAAATGCCCAGTAGGTGTAGCCACCCAGGATCCTGTTCTTTGTGAAAGATTGGATGTTGATCTGGCAGCAATGCGGGTTGCAAACTATATTAAATCCATGACTGAAGAAACAAAAATGCTCGCCATGTTAGCAGGACATTCAGACATTAGAAATTTCACGACTGAAGATTTAAGAGCATTAAATCTTGACACGGCCGAAATAACCGGTTTAAGATTGATTGGATACTAAGAATAATAGAATTAATTTTTTTTAGAAAAATATAATCTCCGAGTTTCGGAGATCAATAATTCTTTTTTTAGATTTATTTAATCTGCTTTTTATGCCGATAATACTCGGGGTCTGGTTTTCCATACGCATAAACTAAGGCAGTTGATCTGGAATAAAACATGGTTAAATAGGGATAGATTATTAATGGTACAATTATTATCCCAATAAACAATGGGAAAACCAGGAAGAAGCAGATGTAACTAGCTGCCACTGCTATGACCAGCATCACCACATACCAGATAAAATAATCAACACCACCTATCTCCTTAAGCTTATCAAATAATTCACCAAAACGAAATGCAGCTGATATCTGATCATAATAGACCATATTTGCCAGGGCAAGTGGAATTATGAAACTCACCACTATTAATAAACCAATACCTATAACAGCTATCCCGCTAATTAATCCCACATTTATCGAAGGATCAACTAGAGATCCGGCTCCCTGCTGGGTAAGCATAGGTAAAAAAGCAGCCCAAGTCCCTAATAATATTAAAATACCCGGTATTAAGTAGTAGATGAAAAAAACAACGAACACTTTCAAACCATCAACGAACATGGAAGTCCATTCATCGAACTGAGGCGGCTCATTAGAATCTTCCATAGATGATTTAATAATTCTGAAGACATAACCAAGCAATAAAAATCCCGGAATAATTAAAACTGAAAAAATAGATAAAATACCGAGTATCAATACTTTTTTAAAATCGTTTAAAGGATATTTTAATGCGTTTGAGGAGATCTGTCCAGCGTCCATATTTTCCCACCTAGGTTAGATTTTGCACATGGAAATATTTAAAAATTAGCATTAAATTTATATGAAAATTTAAAAATTGACAAAATCAAGGTCTAGAAATAATTAAGAATATTTTTTTAATAGTCCCTTAAATTCATTATTTTTATGTATCTAAATTCATAAATATATAATATTAAAAAAAGGGGTTGAATAATATGGATTTTGGAGAAATTGTGTCAAATGGTTTGAAATATCCATCTACCGGCTGGAGCAAAGTTTTAATTCTGGGTGTCATATTAATAATCCCAATTGTGAACTTCATAGGGTGGGGTTATCTTCTCAGAATCATGAGAGCGACTTTCACCGGCATTGATGAACTACCAGATTTTGATGAAGTAGGAGAATTATTCATTGATGGAATTAAAATTTTCGTAATAGGATTGATAGCTGCTATTCCATTCATTGTCATTTATTTAATTATCCTATTTGCAACATTTGGAGCAGCATACAGTACAACAATTAGTTATGGTATTTTAGCATTAATTTTTATCTTATACGTAATATTATTCCTGTTAGTTTATCCATTCCTATTAATGTACTCTGTAAGATCAATCACTCTAATGGCATCTAGAGAATAGATTTAACCATAATAACGCATAATATGACAAAAGATCCATTTTTTTCTTTTTATAATTTAAATATCCATTTAGAATTTAAAAAATTAAATTATATATATCCAAATCTATAAAATAATTAAAAATAAAAAAAATAATTTTTGTTTGAATTGCTTCTTTTACACTGGTTCTTGACCTTCTTCACTTGATGCGAATATCAAAGCTAAAGATCTGGCGTATATCATTTGAAGATATGGGTAAATTACTAAAAGTGCGATAATCATTCCTATAAATGGGATTATATTCAATAGACTCGCTATGAATCCTCCTACTACCCCTATAATAATCATCACTATGTACCACAGGATATACTTTCCCCATCCAATCATTTTTATTCTCTCGAGTATTTCACTGAATTTGAAAGCTGCTCCTATCTCATCATATAATGCCATGTTTGCTATTGCAATATAAGCGATTAAACCAAATATTAGAGCTAATATTGCCCCAATAATTACCGTACCACTCATTAATCCAATGAATGCCCATGGGTCAGTGTATGTGCCTGTGCTTGTGACTGCTAATGATGTTATGGATGCAAATACTCCAATAAAGATCACGATCATGGGGATTATCATGTATACTAATGAAACTACAAACACTTTTAGACCATCTATAAACATATCGCCCCATTCATCGAATTCTGGAAGTTCATCATAACCCGCTAATGTCGATTTTATTATTCTTAGGAAGTATCCTGATACAAAAAATATTCCTATTATTACAAAGGTTAAAAGAAAAAAGATACCCAGAATTATTACTTTTTTCCAATCGGATGATGGAAATTTCACTGCATCAGATACAATTTCTCCTATATCCATATTTTCACCTCCATTTTTTATATCATTATTTTATAACTTCGATGATAAAAATGTAGGTTTTTTGGTATTATCCTTCTATTTAAAGGAAAAAAATTAAAAATAAAATTAAAAAAAGAAATTTTTTTTTCAACTGCTTCTTTTATACTGGTTCTTGGCTTTCTTCACTGGATGCGAATAAGAGTGCCAGTGATCTAGCACCAAACATTGAGAAGTAGGGATATATCAATAGAATTGCTACTATAATTCCGATTCCAAATGTAATAATACTGATTCCAAAGGCTATTGCATAGGCAACTAATCCTAACAATACCATAATTATGTACCAGCCTATGTATTTTCCCCATCCGATCATGGCTATTCTGTCCATTACTTCACTGAATTTAAAGGCAGCACCCAATTCACCTTCATATAATGCCATGTTGGCGATGGCCATGAATTCTATTAGACCTACTATAATAGCTAATATCACGTATATTAATGAACCGGCCAATATTGCAAACATATCGAATGAAGCATAGGTAGTTGTGTTTTGATAACCAAAACCGATGAGCATAGTGAAAATTAATCCTATAATAACCACTGGAATGGCATAGATTAAACTAACGATGAATATTTTAATACCATCAATGAATAATTCTCCTACTTCGTCAAAATCTGGTAACTCGTCAATACCTGCAAAAGTCGCTTTTATGATTCTAAAAAGATATCCCAGGCCTATGAAGTTCACAATAGGAATGATTAATATAACACCTAATATTATAATTTTAGTCCAAGCTGCCGATGGATATTTAATTGAGTCTGATATGATTTCTCCGATCTCCATATTTTCACCTCCTTTTTTTTATTATAATATTATGAATTCAGATACTTAAAAATAGTGCGTTTAAGGGTTATAAAAAAATTTATAAGTAAATTACTAGTTACAAAACTTAATTGAAAACTATTCTCTATAAATATGATTTAAAATCAGATAAATCTCATAATCCAATTTATCCCCGCATTCCTGGCAATTTTTAGCATCATCTGGGTTTACTGTTCCACATTCTAGGGCAATGAAATGACATTCTAAACATCAGAAAATAAACTTGATATTAATATATGGATATTGTTGTAAACTTGAATTAAATTTTTTATTTTATAATAAATAAATTTTGGCCTTAATAGTGCTAGTGATCTTTATTCATGACTCGCTGGAAGCGAATATTAAAGCTAAAAGTCTCATGCTCAGTATAATAAAGTAAGGACCAATTAAAAGAGGTATAATTAAAATACCAATTAACACGGTTAAACTTAGAAGAGAGACGAGTATAATTAGGAATCCTATAACCCAGATTAAAACATAGGCTGTTAAATATTGTATCCATCCCATCATGGATATTCTTTTTAATAATTCTCTGAATTTAAACGCAGCCAATATTTCCCCATCATATAAAACCATATTTGCTATGGCCACAAATTCCAACAGACCGATTATTATGAATAATAATATCTGAATCAGGGATTTCATAAACAGATCAAGGAACATAACTACGGTGAATGCAGAAAAATTTATGGAAAAAAATACTGTGGGATTTATCAGCAAAGTTACCAGTAAAAGAGGAATAGCGTAAATTAAAATGATAACGATAACTCTTAAGCCGTCAACATACATCTTCTTCCAATTATCAAAATCAGGAAGGGAATCAGATCCTTCAAATGATTTTTTAATAATTCTAAACAGATAACCCAATGGTAGTGGGACCATAATCAGAAAAGGTATGGTAAAAATATTAAGTTCAGTAAGAACTCCGATCAGAGAAAGTAAGGATAGGAAACCTAGGATAATAACCTTCATCCAATCATCTGCTGGATAAAACAAGGCATCTTTAAATATGTTGATTATTTCTATTTTTTCACTATCCCTTAATTAGTTAAAACATTACCAAATCGGTTAAATTATATCTGGGCTGGATAAAATACCTTTATGAATTACTCCTGTTCAAAGTCTGATAAATTATTTTAATTTATCTTAGGCACTGTTATTGTTTAATTAGAAGAATGATCTTTTTAAGTTCATCTATAGGTGCGTTGGTTTTTATTCCTGTTGGTTTAATATGGGTGCGGGAGGCGAAGTATCCTTCACTGCTGAGCTTTTCTAGAACATCATTAAGGGGAGGGGCGCTGATCTTCAATACTTTACAGATCTTATGCAGATCATAGAAGGTAACTGGACCCTGAGATTCTTCATAACATCTTTCCAGTAATTTAATCACTTTTTTATCACTATTCAAGGTAAGTTTAGGTAATAAATTCAGCATATCACCGATATAATCAGTATCTAAAAGATCACCTAACCATAAGGGACCCCCTGCCTTTAAAGAACCGCCGCATTCAGGACATTCAGATGGTAACTGGGGAGTTATTCCGGGACGAACCTCTCTGTAGAGGCAGTGTGGGCAATGTACAATGAAACCGAGATTTTTAAGTGATTTATCAGTTTTACCAGCTCCTTTACCTACTTCCAGATATAATCGCAGGTAATGTTCGCTACTATGAGAAAAGAGTGGGGTGGTATATTTTTTATACTTGGCAAAAGTGCGGGAGATAAAACCAGCTAATATCCTTAAACCCACCTCATGGCAGTACTCACTTTTAAGGGGCATAGCACCATATTTACGTATACAGGGTTCTTTGTAGGTTCCGCAGAGTGCAGAAGTATCAGTTGCGGTGACACATAACATTCCTCCTGCTTTTAAACTTACAGCTGCTGATTCTATATAAGGGCTGGGTGTTCCGAAGGGGTCAATATCCACCACATGGAATTTACCACGACAACTGTGCAATAAGATGTTAGCATCCTTCTTGCATGCTTCAACATTACTTAAACCGTTTTTTAAAATGTTAGATTGGATGAATTGAACTGCTAAGGGATTTAAATCATTTATAACTACGTTCATTACGCCATTTAATTCTGCTGCATACCTGATCCCCCGGATACCGCTACCTCCGAAAGCATCACAAATTCTTATATCCTCTCTTTGTTTATTGCGATAGGCCTGCAGAGCAAGAACTGAAATATCTCTGTTAAATTCCATTACTGGATTATAGAAAACAGGCGCTTTTGAAGAAACCTTATTAAATACAGGTATGTCTATCTTCACCTGTCCTTCATTAATTGTAATTATTTCCATGGATTCACCGATTTTTTAGTAATCATAAGTATATTGAATGGGAGTCGTTCAATTATATAATCAATTATATCTTGTTTTAATATATTGAGAAAATTGTTATTCTATTTATAGAGAATTAATGCATGGTTATTTATTAACAGGATATTGCATATTTTATTTTTTTAATAGATAATTAAAAATCCAGATAATAATTGTATTAATAAAAAAGATGACCTAATAAAAAGAATATAAAATTTATAATATAAACTGAATTAAAGAATTTAATTATGTGAAATAAAATTAATTAAAGAATTCTTTTTCCTTAAAATAAATTTAAAAATTCAAAAAAATAAGGTGATAATTTGATATCAATTGCACAGCCTAATATAACCGAAGATGAAATAGAAGAAGTTGTGAAGGTTTTAAAATCAGGATTCATTGCTCAAGGACCTAAAGTAGCTGAATTTGAGGATAAATTCGCTGAATATGTGGGTGTGGAACACGCAGTGGCCACCAGTTCAGGGACCACAGCATTACATCTTGCCCTATTATCACTGGGCATAGAAAAGGATGATGAAGTCATAACTACTCCTTTCAGTTTCGCCGCTACAGGTAATTCAATATTATTCACAGGAGCATCACCTGTTTTCGCAGACATAGAATCAAAGACCTATAATATAGATCCTCAAAAAATAGAAGAAGTCATTACAGATAAAACTAAGGCAATAATGCCTGTACATCTTTATGGGCAGCCAGCAGATATGGATCCTATAAAAAAGATAGCTGAGGAACATAATCTATGGATAATTGAAGATGCAGCACAGGCTCACGGAGCACTCTACCATGATCAAATGACCGGTTCTCTGGGTGATATGGCGTGTTTCAGCTTCTACCCCACCAAGAACATGACCACTGGAGAAGGTGGAATAATAACCACGGAAAGTGAAGAACTGGCAGATGCTGCGCGTATTTTAAGATCACATGGTGAGAGTGAACGATACACCCATATTAGATTGGGATATAACTTCCGAATGACAGATATAGCAGCAGCTATTGGACTGGTTCAGCTGGAAAGACTGGATGATTTTAATAAAAATAGGATTGAAAATGCAGAATACCTAACCACTCACATTGACACCATAGAGGGGATTGAATCTCCATTTGTAATGGACCAGGTGAAACATGTGTTCCATCAGTACACCATCAGAGTGAAAGATGGTAAAAGAGACCGTCTAAAGGATTATCTGGGTGAAAATGGTGTGGGTACTGGGGTACATTATCCTAAGACTATTTATCAACAGAAACTCTATCAGGATTTAGACATATCTGGTGATTGCCCACAATCAGAAAAAGCAGCTGGTGAGGTTCTTTCACTACCTGTGCATCCGGGATTAACTCCAGAAGATTTAGAAACCATAGTTAATGTTCTAATGGAGGCATCGGAAAGTTTTTTAATGGAAAGATAGGTAAAAAAAAAAGATTTTTTTTATTATCTGGTCATTTTCTTTTCAACCGATCTAACCTTATCTTCCATACTTCTTTTTTTATCCCTTCGGTCGTCTATTTTAAGACTGGTAGCCACACGATCAGCTCCTTCAGCAAAAACAGCTTCATGAGCCATTTTAACCGCATCAAAAAGTTTATCTGGATCATCAGATTCCATGATGGTTCCCATGCCACATAGTTCATATTTTATACCTGTTTTATCCAGTGCAGATAGTGCAGCAGCAATATAATTACTTATGCTAGTTTTAGAGGTTCCTATGGGGATTATGGTCAGTTCTGCAGATATCATGATTATTATATATGCTCCCATTTTCATATAATTTTTATGGAACCGTTAAGTAGAGATGGATTCAATCAGAACCTAAAAATTCGAGTTAGACGGGTAATAGAGGATTATGAACTATTAAAAGAAGGAGAAAAAATCGCAATAGCTCTTTCTGGTGGTAAGGATAGTGTTCTGACCTTGCACTTGTTAAATGAGTTTAAGGAGGAATTCAAACTGCATCTAGTGGCCATAGCCATAGATGAAGGTATATCTGGATATCGAGAAAAAGGACTGAAGATAGCTCGAGAAATTACAGATAAGCTAGGTATTGAACTGGTAGAAAAATCATTCGATGTTGAGATTAACCGGAAATTAGACCAGATCAATCACTTATATAAGAGTTCCTGTGTACCATGTGGGGTTTTTAGAAGATACATACTTAATAAAACAGCATATCAGTTAAAAGCAGATAAGTTGGCTACAGGACATAATCTTGATGATGAAATACAATCATTTCTCATGAGCTTTGCCAAGGCCGATTTTAGAAGATTCCCAAAATTTGGTCCTAAGTTACAGCAAATCCATCCTAAACTAATTCCCAGGATAAAACCACTGTGGAATATACCAGAAAAGGATGTGGGTACTTGGGCAGTTCTCAATGATATACCCGTTCATTTTGGTGATTGCCCATATGCTCAGCATTCCTTAAGATCTAAGATAAAGAATTATCTAAATAAAATGGAAGAGGATCATCCTGGAACAAAAATATCCATTCTGAAATCGTTTAAAGAATCTTTCAAATCAAAGGAAAATGTAGTGAAACTGGTAGAATGTGACATATGCGGAGAACCATCCTCTTTAAATGTTTGTAAAGCCTGTCAGATGCTGGAGGAAATAAAATATTCCTAAGATGGAGGAAATAAAATATTCCTTATTGTGATATGGAGATTAATAAATCGATGATTATTTGAGTCTTTATCAATGAATCTTGATTAATAAATAAAAAACAACCTATTAAATCAGGGATATATATTATATTATTGAATCATTCAGTTCTGTGGATATCATGAAGAGGCTTTTATGGTGGTTAATCGCCGGCAGCAGGGGTGGAAAGAACCGGGCCAGAATAATTCAAGCACTGCACGATAGACCATATAATGTTAATCAACTATCAAATGAACTTAATCTGGATTATAAAACAGTTAAACATCATATTGACGTTTTGGATAAACATGATATCATTAATTCTTCTGAAGAGAAAAGATATGGTTCTTTATATTTTCTATCAAACCGTATGGAAGAAAAATATTCGATATTTGAGGAAATTTCAAGTAAAATGAGAAAAGATCATAAATAAGATTTAGAGGGTGATGATAAGATGAATGTCGGAGGACAGGGATATCAAGGCGCGAACAATACATCTGGACAGGGATCTGGATATCATGGGAGTTGGGGATTGGAAAATGCCCAGGTTATTAATATAGATATTATTATAGGAATAGCCAATATCGTGCTTTTACTGATCTTATTGTACATGTACCTGGGAAGTTACCGGGATTTCAAAAGTAAATTTACCTTTGGATTACTATCCTTCGTTTGTCTCCTTCTACTACAGAATATTCTGTTTACATCGTTTCTTCTCATGAATCAGGGTTTCAGAGGACCTAATATGGGTACTCCCATATTCTTTTTGAATATAATAGAATTCTTAGCACTTATCATACTGGTATTTGTGACAAAAGAGTAATAACATAGTATTATTGTTAAATTAAAGCTTTAAAGAAATCTTTACTTAATAATGGCTCATAGTTCATATTAACCAGAAATAATAAGTCAAAATAAAAAAAATAAATAAGGTATTCAAATACCATTAATACCTCATTTTGTAGCTATTTTATGCTGCTGTACATGATCCATCTTTTAATCTTTTCTGGAGTTTAGTTTGAGTTTGATCCTGTGTTTGATCTCCAGTGCATGTTCCGTCTTGAATTTTTAATTGCTGTTTTAGTTGGGTCTGGGTTTGATCTTGGGTTTGTGTTGCGGTACATGTTCCATCCTGAATCTTCAATTTTTGCTGTAGTTTAGTTTGTTTTTTAATTGGTGTGTCACTGGTAGCTGCAAATGCAGGTACTATACTAACCAACATAACCAGAGCACATACTAATGCTATTTTTTTCATCATCTAGTTTCACCTCCTATATGTTGGGTGGTAAAACATGGACAGTAAATATAAAAGTAATTTTTCCGAGTTATTCCCCAGTTTATACCTAGGTTTGACCCAGATCTTAACATATATTATTCGATCATATGATAGAGGTATAATATTATCAATTTAATAATAGTACCCTAATTGTGGATAAATAAAATATCAATAAAAAAAAATATGATTAACTTGTATCTATTTTATAACTACCAAATTTCATGAGAACTAATGTTTAAAACAAAATAATATGCTGATATTCCCAGATTAAAAGAATCCTATAGCATAAAGCTTAGTCCAGATGAGATTTAAGAATTTCCATTTGCTGGGGTTTGTTGAGCATTCGCTGAATTAACATTTTGGTTTTGTTGTTGTTGATTTTGGTTGGAGTTTTGCTGGTTTTGTTGTTGTTGATTTTGGTTGGAGTTTTGCTGGTTTTGTTGTTGGTTCTGATTTTTATTTTGTTCTTGTTTCTGAATTTGTTCTTGTTTCTGGATTTGGTAGGTTATTTGGCCTGCAAACACTGGAATTGAACATATGATGACACAAATCGCAATTATCAGAACTATCTTCTTGAGATTATCCATTTATTTCACCTTTTATGATGTTTAAGTACATCTAGGTTGCTTAAATAAATATTATCCGAGGATCTTATAAATAATTATACCCAGATTTCACCCATAACTTCACATATTATTCTAAAGTTACCCAGATCAATATTAAAAGGGCGAAAAATTCTATAAAGTTTAGAAAGAAGAATGGAATGCCCATTTCAAGGTTTCTGAAGCAACTATATGTCAATAAGAGATATGTGAAGAGTATGTTCTGAAAGAGTAATAATAATGCAAATAATACGAGTCCGAGGGTAAATTTAGTTTTAAACTTCCGATAACTTCCCACATACACGTATAATAAAATTATTAAAAGTAATATCACTGCAATTCCTATTACAATATCTATTGTTATAATTTGGCTGTTTGTGGGCTGTAGTATTGACCATATTCCATTATCTGTTCCATTTAGTTCTGATACCATTTTTATCACCTCATCAGAATGATAATTATTTATTTCTCTTCTACTTTATCCACAATTTCTAAAAATAGGGGATATTCTTCCTCCATAGCATCCGATAAAAAGAACAAAGCCCCATATTTCTTTCCAGTAGATTTAACAATAATATTATGATTCTTTAAGACTTTTATATGGTGTTCAACGGTTTTATAATCTAGATCAAGTTCTACTGAGAGTTGATTAACATTGTAAGGCCTATCATAAAGTTTTTTAATTATCCTGGCCCGATTTGCACCACCTCTACTTCCGGCAATCAAATACCATAAAAGCCTCTTCATGATGATCACGAAATTCAAAATATGAAATTAAATCTTTATTTTAATATATTTAAATTTTAAAATAATCAATAAATTATCTTTATATAGGAGATATTCATTTATTGATGTTTATTTTCTAGGAAATTAAATTAATAGATACTAATTTTGGTGAGATCTGGGTGTAAACTTGGGTTTATCTTGGAAAAATTATTTTTATATTTGCCATGCATGTTTTAGCACCCACAAGGAAAGGAGGTGATATTACATGAAGAAAATAGCTCTAGTATGTGCCATGGTCATGCTGGTGAGTATAGTACCTGCATTTGCTATGGGAATCGATAGTCAAGTAAAAGATCAGCAAGCAGCAAAATACCAGCACAAGTACAAGTATGGACTACAGAACAGTGATTCTCAGGGTAATGGTGATCAAAATCATTTAAAAAACGAGGATAGAGTCCAGTCTCAGGATTGCAGTGATTGTCAGGGAACTGGAGATCAAGAAAAACTCCAAAATAGATTAAAAACCCAAGATCACCTGCAGAACAATAATTGCACACCTTAAAATGTGTTTGGAAAAAATAATTTTTAAAGGTATTAACCTATTTATTTTCTTTTTTAAAATAAAAATAAAAAAATTTGTTTACTCATTTTTTAATAGAATTTACTAATATTTCTGGAGTTTCTCTTTTCCTATTTAATGGGTTTCTATCTTTACTTATGGGAGATTTAAATCCGAATAATACTCTGAACATATTTTTAAATGATTTCCAATAGATATGTACATGTATCAGGGTGCCTATAACCATTAAAATGGAAAGTTCCGCATGCCAGAAATTTATTGATGGGTTTAACGCTGTTTTAATGCCTAAGTTTATAAGTATGGCTAGTATTATCCCAGTACCACTTGTTCCTATGTATCCTGCTGTTAGTAGTAAGTTCCATATTCGCTTCTGTTTATTTCTTTTTAATATACCTTTTTTGAAGAGATAATAAGTGAATAGATAACCGATTATCAGAAGAAGGCTTATTGGTAGTATGTAATATGTATCTCCATCACCAAAGAAACCGCCACTTCCATCGTTTCCCGGGTCCGTTGTAGCGTTGGTGTTTCCATGATCCAGGTTATCAGGGGTTGTTGTTTGGCTGTTATCGGTATTTGCCGGGTCTTGTGATGTTAATGTATCAGATGTGGAGGA
This sequence comes from Methanobacterium sp., assembly GCA_021372715.1. Classification (GTDB taxonomy): domain Archaea; phylum Methanobacteriota; class Methanobacteria; order Methanobacteriales; family Methanobacteriaceae; genus Methanobacterium_A. The sequence goes on from JAJFTX010000205.1 coordinate 12,322, forward strand.
ACTGGTCAGGGAAAGATCGCATATACCATTCCCGTCTCCGTCAATGAAACGGCCACATTGTCCGGTACAATCAACCATGCCGTAAGGGCAGCTGGCTGCATTGGAGATTCCACTTAAAGCTAAAGCAGCCAATGCAGGTATAGTAGATATAGCACCTAAGATCCGTTTTCTCATGCTTGAACCCTCCTTTTTGTTTTGACTCTTTTTTTAGCGGGTATGAACATGTTTTTAGCTGCTTTCCAGTAGTCTCTAAAGTGGAATATGGTAATGAGGGTTAAGGTAATTCCTGCTTCAACGTGCCAGTACATTAGTTGGGGATTTATGGATGGTATTTTGATTCCTACCTCCATTAAAACTAGTAATAGAAAACCGGCACCTCCAGATATAAGGAAAGCCATTCCGATTATGAAATTCCATATATTTACATGTACAATTTTTTTAATTAAACCAATTTTATATAGGGAAAAAGTGGCTAAATAACCCCCTATAAAAGGTAAAACGGGTATTAGAAAATCATAACTCATTTTTTTTGACCTCATTTTTTTTAATATTTTTTTTTTTAATTGAAATCTTTTAGAAGAACTTCATTTGAGTTAATTCAATGAAATATAGTTCGTATGTAATAAAACTGTTTTATACTATGCGAACCATCCTATTTAAGGATGTTGACTAAAAAATTTAAAACGATTTTTTGATTAATTGAGCAATATTTTGCTGGAATTTTTTTTTAGATTCTTTAAAAGTTCTTATATTAAAAAAAGACTTTGAATATAAAAGTAATTTTTCCAAGTTTTCACCCAGATCTCACCAAGATTTAAAATGAATAATTATATTTAAAATTATTATTAAGAAAAATATTAAATTTACCTGAATCGAATTTAATTTCTATTTACGAATTTTATCAGCGGTAGTAAAATATCCGCCACCATATTTCTCTTCCTGCAGCTTCCTAACCAGTTCTGAAGCCTTTTCAGCGTCAGGTGCCCTATGTATAATTTTTCTATCCTTTACCTTAAAGGTTTTACCACAGACACATTTTTTCTGTAAAACACCTTCTTTAGCGTAGTTAGCCCTTCCACAGTTACATCTGAATATAAGATACAAGATCAATCACATTTCATTCTGATTAAACACTAATTGAGCATATATGAATAATTTTTTAGATTTCAATATCCCATCAACTTGCTTATCAATGGCCATAGAACATTGGGAATTGCCAGGAAAGTCCCTATACTAGTGCCGATATTAGCCCCTACTACCACCAGAAGAACTCGGAAGAGTTTATTTTTCCATAATTCCCGGAATCCATCACATTTTGGGAGTTCTGCTAAGTCTTCCATGGAAACTTTCCTTAGTTTAGCCTCCACTATTCCTGCAAACCATCCTGAAGCTAGTAAAGGGTGAATCACTGTTACGGGAGATACTATAAATGCTGTTATGGCGGAGTAGAGTTTAGAACCGGCACAAAGGGAGCCGAGAAAACCCAGTCCTCCAGTAAGTAAAATAAATTGAATAAGACTGCCATTAATATTAACACCCTTTAAAAAGGCTAGAAAAAATATCAAAACGAAAACGACAGGGATGGAGAATAATATCACTTTACTGATGGATACCTTTGATTTTTCAATCTTTAAAAGTTCAGATAATGCTGGAATGTTCTGGGGGTTATCCATGTACTTCTTTATCCCACTCTGGTGACCAGCACCCACTACAGCCACCACATGACCTTCAGGTATATCAAGAAGCATACGGGCCATATAGGCGTCTCTTTCATTTACCAGGACATTATATGCTTTGGGAGACATTTCCTGGAAATATTCCATTACTTCGGCTAAGGTGTCTCCTTCTTTGATCTTTTCAATATCCTCCATTTCTTCATCGCTGGTGAAAAATGAAGCAATTAAGCCATAAGTAAATTTCAGCTTCTCCCAGAGGCTCATCTGGTTTAAAGCTCTTTTAAGGGTTATTTGGATGTCACGATCTATTAGGGCTACCTTGGCTCCTATCTGTTCGGCGGCCTCTATGGCAGCTAACATTTCTGCACCGGGTTTAACACCTACATCATCGCCGATCTTATTCTGCATATATGTGAGGAATCCACTGACCAGGAACATGGTTAGTTGGTCGCTTTTTATTATTTCCCTTATATTAAATTCTTTTTCAGGTTTTTCACCGTCATTTCTGTTTTTTAGATTATGGTAACGGTTCATATCTAATTCAACAGCCACTACATCTGGTTCCATTTCTAAAATGGTTTCTTTTACTTCCTCTATACTTTTCTGGGAAACATGTGCGGTACCTATGATTTTCAGTGATTTTGGTTTTGGTGATTCAGATTCCATAAATATCATTTAAAAGCTTTGATTATTCCTTCTTTATAGATGGGAACTGTATCATATATATCTCTTTTTAAGCAAAATTCAATGTCTTTTTCCAGTCCCAGAGCTCGAAGTCCCTCTGCTGAATTGGAGTTTCTCACAGCCCTATCCACTTCTTCTTTATTATTGGAGGCCATCAAAGATGCTATGGCAAATTCATCAAGTTTTTCATCTTTTAGATGGGTTATAATTTCTCCGGCGCCTAGAAAATCTTCAATTACAAATCTTCCCTTAACACCGGCCATAACTATTTCAATATGATTATCTGCCAGTTGGAGTGCTCTTTGAGCCACAGCTTGGGCATTAACGAATGAGCCTATCAGGACTTTTGATTGCATACTCTCTAATACTCGGGTGCCATTGGTGGTGGTAAGAACTAATACTTCGCCTTTTAAATTTTTTATCTCCAATGGGGAATTACCCACATCAAAACCTTCAATTTTAGCTCCGTCTCTCTCACCTGCCAGGGTGGCTTGATTTATCTCAGCTAATTTAACTGCATCGGCAACGTTTTTTGCTGTTATAACGCTCTTGAAACTTTGAAGAGCTGTGTTTATTGTAGTACTGGCTCTTAAAGCATCTACCATTATGGATAGATCTTCAGCGTATGATCTATCTAAACTAAGGGTAACTTTCATAAAAAATCCTCAAAATGAAAATAAAAATATAAAAAAATTAAAATTTGGTGTTCTTAGTTTCAATGTTGAATTTATTATCAATTTTGATTAATGCATTTAATAGTATAATATTCATACTTTCTCAGCAAAAGCAAATCTTCTCCTTACAGAGGTTATTCTTACTTTCACCTCGTCTCCTACTTTGGTATCTGGTACAAAAACCACGAAACCTTCTACTCGAGTTATGCCATCTCCTTCTTTACCTACATCTTCAATTTTAACGTCGTATTCCTCTCCTTCTTGAATAGGAGCTGTTTTCGGACCTTCATCTGTTCTGAACAATTTATTCACATCCTTAGACTAACATAAAGCAGTCTATGTAATTTATTTTGTTAAACAAAATATATAAACATTTGGTTATAATCTAAAACTTTAAAAAAATTTTAAATCCTTATTTATTAAATTAATAATCGAAAATCATTTTAAAAACAAATTAGATTATAAATATTCCTAATTAAAAATATCCATATAAATGATTAATTAAAAATTTATAATTAGTTCTAAAAAAATATAATAAATTTGTAATATTGATTTCTTTACGATAAGTATTAAAATTCATATAAAAAATATATTTTAACCAGATATAATAAAAACAATTTTTTAAAAGAATGAAAATAGCCACCACACCCATGTGTCAGGAGATCTTACGCCTTGCCGGTGTTAGAG
>JAJFTX010000068.1 GCA_021372715.1 Methanobacterium sp.
TCTCCGTATGTGGAGTTTTAGATTTGTTTATTTAAACAATAATAAATTTTAATTAAACTATCATGGATTAATCATTAAAGATATAATAATATCCAGTCAAGTGATTATATGGACAAATTACGTTATAAGCAGGCCCAAATACTCTTGGAAAAAGCAATAAAATCTAAAAAACCCCAGGAAATTTTGAAAAAACCTCATACAGGGAAGATAAATTCACAGATCTTAAGAGAAATCCTAAATAAATTGATAGATTTGGAAGAATTTTTGTATACCAGCAGACCCACACATTTCCTTGAACAAGAAGAAGCTCAGGATTTCTGTGACCAAATAATAATCATCAGAAATAAATTAGATGAAATACTCGTAGATTTCGGTGTTATAGAACAATTAAATCTTGAAGAAGAAATAAAAAATTTATCAGGTAAATATTTAATATTAACCACCAAAAGCAACTTCAAAAAGGCAATGAACAAGTTATCGGTAGATCCACAGCGCGTATTAGTGACAGGAGTACCCTTACAAGTAGAAGATATGAAGATTATAAACCCAAAAATACCAGATAGTGCACTTGAATCTATTGAAAAGAAAATTTCACATGTTAAAAATGATATAAAAAGAAAAAAGAAGCAATTCGAAATTGAACAAGTATTGGTAGTTGTTGAAAAGGATAAAACAGGAGAAATACTGGCAAAAAGAGCTCAAGAAATATACGATGCCCAGATAATTAGTGTGGAAAGTATAAAGGATATATCTCCTGGAGAATTTTTAAAACTCTTATCAGAGTTCTGATATATTAAAAAAGTCTTTGATTAGGTAAATAAGGATATTAAACATGAATGATTATTTATAATTAATATATCAGTTTAAAGATTCTCTGATCGATATAAATAGTAATCAAGTCAGGCTGGTTTTTATAAAATAAATTAAAATAGAAAATAATATATAGGTAGAAAGTATCCACATCTTATATTATCCTTGTATGATAATTTTATTAGGATATGATTGAACTTGAAAATTGAAAAACAAAAAATTGAAGAATTTTATTTTGTATGTAAGATAATTTTATTCCAGATTAGGTTTTGAATTATTTTTGTAGACAATATATATACCATGGGATGATGAAAGTGGACCGATCATGTTTTCCTGACACCCAGGATAAAACACCCAGCATAACCGTTCATCTTACTCGAGTAGGGGTTACTGGTGTTAAAAAGCTTTTAAAAATTGAAAGAATAGGAAAGAGACCAATAGTTCTCATTCCCACCTTCGACGCATTCGTTGATCTTCCCAGCACTAAAAGAGGGATACATATGTCACGTAACCCTGAGGCCATTAGTGAGGTTCTGGAAGAAGTTGTGGAAGAATCAACTGTAGAAATTGAATCACTCTGTGCTGAAATCGTAGACCGCCTGTTAACTAAGCATAAATATGCTAAAAGAGCAGAAGTCAGTATGAAAAGTGATTTCATAATCATGAAGGAATCTCCAGTCACCAGGCATAAAACCCAGGAAATGACCAATATCATGGCCGATGCCATAGGATATCGTAATGGTGAAGATGTAGTTATAAGGAAGATGATAGGAGCAGAAGTAGTTGGTATGACAGTATGCCCCTGTGCTCAGGAATCTACTAGGGAATCTGCGAAACAGGATCTATTGAAATTCCTTGATGAAGAGACAACCAACAAAGTTCTCAGCACAGTTTCATTTGCCTCCCACAACCAACGTGGCAGGGGTATGATCATGATGGAAGTACCCCAACATCAATTAATCAGGGGGGAAGATTTAATCCGTATAATTGAAGATTCTATGAGTTCACCGGTTTGTGAACTATTAAAGAGAACTGATGAAAACGCTGTGGTAATTAAAGCACATCAAAATCCTATGTTTGTGGAAGATTGTGTGCGAAACATGGTACAGAAAATCATAAAAAGATATTCACATCTCCCAAATGATACTTTGGTAACGGTGAGACAGGTGAACGAAGAAAGCATACACCGTCATAATGCTTTTGCTGAGAAGGTTGCCATGCTTGGCGAACTCAAAAAAGAGTTATTAAACGGAGATGATCAAAATTAAAACCCATGAAGTAGCTGGTAATATAATGCATTATCTAGATGCTTTTCACGGTTCAAGACCATCAATGGACACCCCTCAGATGTTGATCGTTCGGGGTATGTCTCGAAAAAAAATAGAGCCAGAAGAATTAGCCACTGTTGTATCAGATACCTTCGATGAATTAGGAGCCCGAAGAATCGATGTTTTTAGTGAGGAAGCTAAGGATATCATAGGGATTATGGATGAAAATATAAGAGATCAAGTACAGATACAGGGAGAAACTGATGTTTACGGAATTTATAGGATGAAAGAATCCTTTGAGGCTATGAATTGTTATGTAGAATATTCATTAGCTCTAATGGATAGAATAGCTATTTTTATGGTTTTATGGATGGATAAAAGTGGATTCGGCCCCAAATTCGTGGAATTGGTGGTGGCCAATTTAGAAACATGAATAATTCATCAAGATAATTGATAATATAAGCACTTATCAATTCCAAATTTTTATTCAATTATAAATTAAGAAATTATAAACAAAAAGATGGTATAATGCTTGAATTATCAAAAGATAAGATTGAGAACTATCTTAATGCAGATTACAGGGATATTCTACCTTTAATGGTAGAAGCAAATGCGGATAAAGATACAACAATAACTTATTCTAAAAATGTTTTTATTCCCATAACCAACATTTGCCGGAATGAATGTGGATATTGCATCTATCGCAGGAGTCCGGAAAGTTTCGATGCCACTATTCTCATGAAAACTTCTGAGGTTATGGAAACCCTGTTTAAAGCAGATAAATATGCTTGTCGTGAGGCTCTTTTTACTTTTGGAGAAGGTGCAGATGAATTTCCAGAAGTCAGGCATGCTCTGGATAAAGAAGGTTTTTCCAGTGTGATTGAATATCTATATTTCCTATGCAGCGAAACTCTGGATAAAACCAACCTATTACCACACAGTAACCCTGGAATTCTTAAGAAAAAGGATTTAAAACTATTAAAAGAGGTAAATGCTTCCATGGGTTTGATGCTGGAAAATTCCAGTTCCCGTCTGATGGAAACAATTGCTCATTCAAAAAGTCCTGGTAAAGACCCTAAATTAAGGATTAAAACAATTGAAGATGCAGGTAAACTTAAAATACCTTTCACCACTGGTCTTTTAATTGGAATAGGGGAGACCGTTGCTGAAAGAGCAGATTCTTTACTTCAGATCAGAAAGTTACAGAACAAATATGGGCATATACAGGAGATAATCATCCAGAACTTCAAACCAAAACCAGGCATTCCATTGGAAGATCAAGTTGAACCCTCTCTGGTGGAGATGATCAAAATGGTAGCAGTTACCAAACTACTTTTTCCAGATGTAAGCGTACAGGTACCGCCTAATTTAAATATAAAAAACATGCAGATGTTTTTACTTGCCGGCGCTGATGATTGGGGTGGTGTTTCTCCTATTTCACTGGACTATGTTAATCCGGAAGCTCCATGGCCGGAATTAAACAATTTAAAAATGTTTACCGAGGAGTTAGGGTTTAAATTTCAGGAAAGACTACCAGTGTATCCTAAATTTATAAAGGAAGAGTATTTAAGTGAAAGTATATTGGATCAGATTAATTCCATAGAAAATATGGATTGATTCAATAGAATCGATTTTATATGGACTTCGGGTTATTAAAACATATTTATGGAATTAAGATCCTCTTTAACTATATTCAACACGGTCTGAGTGTAAGTTCTTTGCACGTCTGGTTCTTTAAGGAGTGATTTAACAAATCTGTCCAGTTCTTTTGTATCTCTGAATCTGGTGATTAATATGGCGTCGAATTCTCCTGTTACATCGTACATGCACAGAACATTATTATGGTAGGCTGTTTTATCTTCCCAATTTTTTAATACACCTCCTTTAACCTTTACTCCGATTATGGTGGTGAGTGAGTATCCCAGTTTTTCATGATCAATAACTGGGGCGAATCTCTTAATTATTCCTGATTTTAGGAGTTTTTCGATGCGATTATGTACGGTTCCTATGGATATATCTAATTGTTTGGCGATACTTCGGTAGGATTTTCTTCCATCTTCATGGAATATCTTGATCATCTTCTGGTCAACCTGGTCTATAACCGGCTTATTTTTTTCAACATCATCATCCATTCTTATCTTAACACCTCCTCAATGAACAATGTTTATAATTATATGATTTTTTATATAAAAAATTATACATTTTCAATTAAAACATGGGAATAGTATAAATATAAGTTTTAACCCAATATTACTTGGTGAAACCTTATGAGTTTAAATGATGAAGCTATCAAGATGCGTTACATTGCTCTCGTTAAAAAGGGTGTAATTGTAGATGACGAATGTAGATCTTACACCAAGAAGATGGACATAGATCCGTGTGTCAAGCGAAAAGTAAAGGAGTTCGAAGATAGTTTCGTTCCGGGAACTGTTCTTTTAAGTGATAAGGCCAGTTACAAACTACGTATTGAATACCCCATGGAATAATTTTTTTTCAAAATTTTTATGAATTTAGATTATTGCCAATTTACCTGCTTTGGTGATACTGTATTTTTCGAATAGTGGAGATCTTTTCACCAGACCCATCTCGATTAGACCATTTAAATGTTTGTAAACCATAGCTCTCGATATACCTATTTGTTTCCCGATTTCTATGGCAGATAAATCTTCATGATTCAAAAGTTGAATTATTTTTAATTTACTTTTAGATATGTCCAGTTTAAGAAGGGGGATTCTAATCACTTTATCTTTATAACAGGTAAACATCCCATCTACACCATTTTTATTGGCCACAAAGCTAATAAATGACCCTAAACCACCATTACTGGAGGCTACAAACACCTCGCCATGTTTTTTAGCCCCATCTATCACTTCAGATATTCGTTCACAAGCTACAATGGGGTCATCGGTTTCTATTATAATTTCTCCACCCTTTAAAAAGGAGTCTATTTCTGTTCTATGGTATTTTCCTTCATGTAAACTTATTATACCATCGGCTTGTGTCTTAACTGAAGCATCAAAAAGACATTGTCCCCTTAAATTACTTATTAACGTCTTCATTGTTGTTCACCAAAATCAATTGTCTCACTTCAACATATAATTGTATACTCCATAGGTTATATGAAAAGCAACCTTTAAATACTGATCTCCTCTTACAAACATTAAAGATTACTGGGGGTATGCAAACGACCATATCTAAAGAAACAATAAATGCAAAAGATTTTTCAACACGCGAATTGAATGTTCAAGTTAAAAAAGCATTGTCTGAGGAAAAAAATCATATTTTACTGGAATCAACTGGTAAATTAGACTCCATAGTAGTAGGATTAAATAAAGAAGCAGATATAGTCCTGGAAGGAGATGTTGGGGATTTCGTCGGTGCTCTTAACGACGGCGCACGTATAGAAATCCATGGAAACACAGGACGCTATGTGGGGGATAATATGACTGCTGGAGAAATCATAGTTAAAGGAACAGCAGAAGATGGAGTTGGATTTGGCACATATAATGGCACCATAGTCATTTATGGAGATGCAGGTAATGCTGTAGGACAACTAAATAAAGGCGGAACCATCCTAATCAATGGAAATATGGGAGACCTGGCAGGTCTTTACATGCTCAGCGGTGAATTAATAGTAACCGGAGATGCTGGAGTGGATACTGGAGACTGGATGATTGGAGGATCTATATATGTAGGTGGAAGCTTCCAGACAGGAACCAATGCGCAAGTAGATGAATTAGATCTTGCAGATAAAAAGAAATTAACTGATTTATTTAAAAAATATGAAATTAATGCCGATGTAGAAGATTTTATTAAGTTAAAACCCAAAAATCTAAGACCTTTCTATGGAAAACCAGTGGAGGTGTCCTAAATGAAACAAATACTTTTAACAGAACCAGAAAAATGCGATGGATGCAATGATTGTATAGAAGCCTGTGAAAAAGTCAACGATGAAAGCACCATATTTCTACATAAAATGGACAAAGGATTCCACGCCATTGTTTGTCAACAGTGTATAAACCCTTCCTGTGTTAAAGGTTGTTTTAGAGATGCTATTTACCGAGAGGATGGGGTAGTAAAATTCGACCAGGACAGATGTATAGGCTGCAGATTATGCATGTTAATGTGCCCCATTGGTAGTATCACTTATACAGAAGAGCAGATGTTAAAATGTGAACAACAGTGCATGGGAAATGGAGAAGAAACCCCTGCCTGTGTGAGTGCTTGTGATGCGGGCTGTCTGGAATGTGTTGATGTAAAAGATTTTGCTTCCAGTTATCAAAGAGATTTCGAAATGGATAATTCAGTTACCGGATCCTCAATAAAACCATTATCACCTTCATCAGCCCTAGCATCCTCTACTCAAGGATTATGTGTTTTCTGTGGAACCTGTGAAGTTGTATGCCCTACCAATGCAATAACCATAGTTGATGATCACGCTGAAATAGATAGAAGCAAATGTATAATGTGTGGATCCTGCACCGCCGCATG
>JAJFTX010000075.1 GCA_021372715.1 Methanobacterium sp.
TATCCTGGGGAGAACTGGATATCTGGGGGGTAGTTTTATCTGCTACGGGAATATTCCTGGTTGTATTAGGTATTCTTCAACTTAATAACACAGATAACTGGTATTTAGTACCTTATCTAATAATACTGGGTTTAGTATTGCTATTAACCTTTTATTTATGGCAGAAGAGAAGGATAAAGCAGGATAAAAACCCATTACTCGATATTAATCTTCTAAAAATAAAAATATTTTTTACTGGCGGTTTTATCCGGGTTATAGGTAGTATGGGCATGGCTGGTATAATATTCATCATCCCTGTTTTTATTGGGATGGTGGTGGATGGTAATGCATTCATCATAGGCCTTTCATTATTACCGTTGACAATGAGCATGTTAATATTCGCTTTACTGGCCAACCGATTAGCTCATTATATTAAAATCCCTTATCTGATAAGTTTAGGGTTATTAATGGCGATTATCGGGTGTTTATTGTTGAACAATACCTTCTCCTTGGAAACAAGTCTATGGGATCTGGTACCTGGAACTTTCCTCATCGGAGCAGGATGTGGATTGAGCTTCATATTAAGCATAGATATAATGATGGTTTCTGCAGGAGAGAAACAATCCGATGCTTCAGGATTGGTGAACACCATGGTCATGGTGGGATGGGCCATAGGAACAGCTCTCATTGGCATAATTCTTATCATGGGAACATACTCAGGATTAGCCACGGCCGTAGAAGATCAGTTTCCTGGCAAATATAGTAAAATGGAGATCCAGGAAAATCTGCAAGATTGGATTGGGAAATATGAAACAACCGATCTAAAAGTATTTAAAAATGATAAGAGTCATGTGGCAAGGACGGTTGATGAAACCATTGCCAAGGCCATGAACACCACTTTCGATGCGGTGGCTGTTATGTTCATTCTAGGATTCATTGGATCCCTGTTTTTATGGAGAGGACCAAGAGAAACCGGTTAGTTTATTTCAAATTATGAGTTAATAATGTTATTTTTAAATTCTAAAAATAAATATTATTAACATGTCAATTGAAACTGTGGGTTTAATGGCTAGTTTTTTCGCTTTGGTGATGTTCATAAGTCCTATAGCCCAGATACAGAGCATTAGGAAAATAGGAAAGTCAGATGAAGTATCTCCTATGATGTACCTGGCTATGATTGTAAACTGTACTCTATGGACAATTTATGGAGTGGGAATCAGTAACTGGTACATCTTAACTCCCAACGCCATGGGTATAGTGCTGGGAATACTAACTTTAGCCGTAATTTTCCGTTATCGTTAGTTAAAACAGAAAAGGAAATAAATGATTTAATTATTCTTTATTATTCTACCAGATTTATAGATAATTTTATGATGTATATTATACAATAATTTATTATGAAAACCTTAGTTATTTATTTTTCGAGAACAGGAAATACCCAAATGGTTGCTGAGGAAATTGCCAACGCATTGGGATGCGATACCGAAGAGATCATTGACACCAAAAGCCGATCCGGTATTTTAGGATGGATAAGATCAGGGAGAGATGCTGGTAATAAATCATTAACGGTTTTAGAGGATCCAGTTAATGATCCTGCAGATTATGATCTGTTAGTGATTGGCACACCTACTTGGGGTGGGCATGTTTCCACTCCAGTACGGACTTATATCAGCCAGAAACAGGCATATTTCAATAATGTTGCCTTTTTTTGCACCGCAGGTGGGGATAAATTTGCAGGAGTCTTTATGGATATGACTGATCTTGCAGGAACATCACCTATGGGAACTTTAGGTGTGAGTGGGAAGGATATTAAAAGCGGAAATTATCAGTCCAAAGTACAGGATTTTGTAAAAGAAATACAAATGTAGAATCTCTTTAAAGGAGATAACAGTTTGAAACTATTTCCAATTGGGATTATCAGATCGCCCTATAAAAATATTACCCGCACTCCCCGTCAGGGAAGATACTCGGAAGAATTAAGTGAAATAGTTATCAATGATGAATATATTGATGGATTGGATTCACTGGAGAATCATAAACATTTAATAATTCTTTACTGGCTGGATAGGGCAGATAGAAATAAGCTTAAGGCAACCCCACCGGGAGAGCATGAAGAAAGGGGAGTTTTTTCCATCAGATCCCCCTCCAGACCTAATCCCATAGCCCATTGCCTGGTTGAAGTGGTGAAAATAGAAGAAAATATTATCCAGGTTAAATGGTTAGATGCACTTGATGGATCTCCATTACTGGATATTAAACCGTTTGTATATGATTTAGACTGTATATGATATCTTATTTTGTATAATTAGAATTCACTTAAAAGCAAAATACTAATAAATTTAATTTAAAAAATAGCATTTCATTTCTTACTAATTTTAAATAAAAAAAATAGGAAAAAGGGATTAAAAAGGTGTAGTTTTAGGGTATCTATCATACAATCCTTCATTTCCTGCTATAGGTCTCTGTACAGTGGATGGCCAGTCACTCCAGTAGTTTCCACTGGATAATCTGTAGAAGGCGTTGCCTGATCCGTTATCTGCCTGGGCCTGTATGGGGTTGTAATAGAAATTGTTACTGTAGACTTTGGTGTTGGTGGCATGGTCCAGAACTAACCCCGCTACGAGATTGTTTTGGATGTTGTTTAGTGTTACCGTGTTTAAGTTAGATGTATTGGTAATGTAAATTCCCATGGCACTGCCACTGATGGTGTTCCTTCCATTTATGTTATTACTGTCAGCGTTGTCCAGGGCTATTCCCACCCAACTATTAGCATCTATGGTATTTCCAGATATGGTATTGGAATTGGCGTTTCTGAGGAATATTCCAATCACACCATTATGGGATATGGCGGTGTTACTGGTAATATTATTTCCTGTGCTGCTTTCGATGTATACTCCTGTATCGTTATTATATTGTATTTTATTACCGGAGATGGTGTTTCCATTCGAGCCATTTACTAGATATAATCCTTCCAAGTTACCGAATATTGTATTGGAACCGTTGATGTTATTATTGTCGGCGTTGTCTAGGCAGATTCCTAACCAGCCATTATTTTCAATGTAGTTTCCAGAGATGTTGTTGGAATTTGAGTTTCGTATGAATAATCCTAGAACTCCATTATTGGATATACCATGATTATTGGTGATATAATTGCCATTAGAACTGTTAATAAGACTTATACCGATATTAGTGTTGCCAGTGATATCGTTACCAGTTATGGTATTGTTCAAGGAGTTGGTTAAGTTTATTCCTTCCTGATTCCCACTTATATAGTTGAATCCATTAATCTGGTTTCCATCAGCGTTGTCCAGGGCGATTCCAGCCCAACCATTGTTCTGTATATCATTTCCGGAGAGGGTGTTGCTATTTGAATCTCTAATGAACACTCCAATTACACCGTTATTCGAAATTTCATTATCTTCAATCAGATTTCCAGTGGAATTGGATAATATATCCACACCATTACCGACGTTGTATTCTATATCATTATTAGAAATGATATTTCCAGTTGAACCGTTGGTGATATACACTCCTTCCTGGTTAAATCCGATCGCGTTATTTGATATGGTGTTTCCTGATGTATGATCCAGGCAGACACCAGTCCAACCACCAAGAATGATGAATCCATCTAAAATTGAACCGCTGCCGCCGTTAGTAATGAAGACTACTGGCTGACCAGCATTAGCAGCTTCAATGATTACAGCTCCATCATCCGCGCTGGTAATGGTGAGGGGATGATTTATTACTAGATTTTCAATATAAAACGCTGGGTCACCCGCATCTCCATGCACGATTATGGTTCCTCCATCCGATTCAATGTTAATGGCATCCTGTATGCTTTCTCCGGGATATACGTTAAGCACCAATTCGCCAATTTCCATGAAGATATCACGGTAGGTACCGGTACCACCAGGGCCTAAATTATCAGCTGATGAACTGTAAGAAATTATATTTCCATAATAATTCAATGAAGGAGTGTAACTGTTCCCATTGGCCGGGCCATTATCAGGAGTTCTAGTGACCCAATTCATGGTGTCGTTTGCCAAATCATATACGAAGATATCCTTCCTAAGGTTCCCATCGTAGAAGACGACGCCTGGAATATTACTACCATAAGGTTGGTCAGGGTCAGGGCCTAAATTGCTTGCAAATGTTTCAAATGCAATGAAATTACCATCACCACTGATTGAAGGGTTATTACTGCTTCCGTTGGCTGGATCGCCAGTTACGGTTTGGGTGATTAAAGTACGAGTTCCAGAGTGCATGTTATAAACATAGACATTATTCCCTCTTTCAAAAGCAATTAAATTTCCGTCCGCACTTATTGAAGGATTAAGGGCGTCGATTGGTTGTATTATGGTATAAACTTGAACACCCTCTAGGCTAACCCCCGTATTAGTAATTCCTATGTATCTTAGAGTGGTTGTACTTGTAAAATGTAATGGATTGATATAAAGATCACCAAAGAGCGGATCTGATCCGTCGGTAGTGTAATAAATATCACCTGTTTCACTTATTCGAAGGGTAACATCTACATAATCTTGATATACTCCAGCTCCGGGAGTAGCCCAAACTACTGGAAAAATACTATCAAAAATGTAATGTTCAATAACGGTATATGAACTTCTCCCATCATCTGTTACACCATAGAAGTATAGGATTGTATTAGTGCTTATATTTAATGGAACGGTATAAGGATGATAATCTGAGGCTGTTCCTGTTGTAGAATAATAGATAGTACCAGTTTCTCCACCCTCAAATTTGAGTTCAACAATTTGGGGCATACTATAATATCCTCCTGCAGGATTTGCCTTAACTATGGGCAGTTTGTTTATTAACCAAGTCATAGTCCCCAAAACCTGGTCATAAACAAAAATATCCCTGATATTATTACCTGTTCCAAATTTTATATAAGGATTTGGCCCTAAATTAGTAGCAACTGTCTCAAATGCGATGTATCTTCCATCGCCACTGATGGTGGGGTCCATACTGCTTCCGTTGGCGGTTTTTCCTTCGGTGGTTTGGGTTATCCATTCCAGTGTGCCGGTGACCCTGTTGTATAAGTAGATATCTGAAACGTAGTATTCACTTCCCCCGGGTCCTAGATTCTTAGCGGTTGATTGGAATGCTATGGTGGATCCATCGGCGCTAATCACTGGATTAACACTGTTTGCGCTTGCTGATCCGCCGCTGGGTGTGTGGGTGATCCATGTCATGACATCTGTCACCCGGTCGTAAAGATAAATATCTTTTATTCCTCCTCCACTTCCTCCTGGTCCTAGATTAGTGGCTGAGGATGCGAAAGTCACATATCTACCGTCAGCGCTTATAGTGGGTAAATAGCTATTACCATTAGCTGCTCCTCCACTGGGTGTGTGGGTGATCCATTCAATGGTATCTGTTTGACTATCATAAACATAGATATCCTGGACACCACTCCCACTACTACCCGGTCCGAGATTGGTGGCATATGATTCGAATGCCACATAACGGCCATCAGCACTGGTAGATGGATTGGTGCTTTGCGAGTTCGCAGGTCCTCCACTAGTAGATTGAGTTATCCATATCTTAGTGGGGTCTTCAGCGGATACACAGTTAGCTAGTAAAAAAGCAAAAACAAAAAATATAACGAATATTAATATTGATTTTTTCAGTTTAATATGAACTCCCCCGAAAATTTATTGGCAAATGTAATAATATGTATATTTATTAATATTAAGTTTATTCATCGGGTGAGTATTTTTTAGATGAATATGATTCAATTTTTAAAAAAAAATTAGTTAAAAAATGAAATTAGGTATAATTGAGCCATTTCAGAATAATCAGGTCCTATACCTTAAAATAGCCGCGATCCCACCGAAAGCCTTAAATAATTGCATTCCTTCTTCCGTTTCAGTGGATATGATTTCAACTTCAGATCCCACTTCTTCAGCCATGTCCACGAAGTCATCTATTAAATCTCGGCCTTCTTCTAGTTTCATCTTTTCGCCGCATGTGGGGCAGGTTACTTCTTCCTCGTCTGCTTCTTTGTTAACGGTTTTTTCTGTTTGAGCCTTGCAGGATGGGCAGTGGTAGATTAATCTTTTCTTTTTCAGGTTTTCAGAAAGCAGTAGGATTTCAACGGCACCCATACTCAGGTTTCCTCTTACATCGGCTTCTCCATAGCTGGCCAGTCCATGTTCATCCACCAGTTCATGCAGGAATTTCTGAACTAACTTCTTCTCACGCATTACATCTATTTCGGTGAGTACGTCCATAGATTTATCCATAACTTCTCTTATTCCGAATTCTCCCGTGTAGGAGGTGTCTACGGTGGTGATGATTTTCTGTTTGATCTCATGATGCAGGTAGTCCCCTTCGATAAATTCCTCTTTGGTATGGCCGGGTCCGCCTACTATAACTCCTTTAAGGTCGGGTAAATTTAAAAATGCGTCGTTCATATGTTCTCCAATCCGCTTTTTGAACTCATGAGCAGCCAGATCTATCAGGCGGTCGAACCTCCTCTGGGACTGACCACCGGCTTTATGCTTACCCGGCACTCCACTGGTAAGATGTTTGACTATATCGATCCTTTTACCCCTTAATATTGCTATGGTGGCTTCTTTACGGTCGATAACTGCTAATCCATATACATCCTTCTCTTCCAAGATCTCCTGTAATGGTTCCAAATAGAATTCAGAGTTACAATGATAGACATAGGTCTGAACTGGTTCTGGCGGTTCGAATACGTAGGTTTCCATCTTCTCGGTTCCAGGACCACCTTTAGGTATCATACCCACGAATAGAACCAGACCCTTCTCAGGGGGTTTGGGAAAGAGCTTCATACGTTGCATTATTACTTCAATAGCAGATTGTACGTTCTTTTTGGTTTGTTTGCTTTTGATATTGGCGCTTTGACTTAACTCCTCTCGCATATGCTTTACTACGTCGCTTATCTGCCTATCTGGAGGTATATAAACTGAAACAAGCTCTGTTCCCCGCCCTCGCTTCTGGGAAAGTTCTTCCAAGGTTCTTTTAACCTCGTATATTTCCTTTGATGATACCTCTGACATTTAAAAACCACTCCTGATTGAATTAGAATAAAGTGAATATGTTTTTATTTCCAGAAATTGTGAAATTTTCCTCTTAAATTAAGTTGGAGAATGATAATTATATAGTAATTGATATTTAAATATCTGGATAGATGTATACAATTTTGATTATGGTGATGATATGAAAATAGTGGTTACCATCGGTGGCTCTGTACTGATTAAAAATAGTGATTATAAGAAATTTAAAGAATATGTGGATGTATTATTGGAGATGAAGGCAGAAAATGAGCTTTTCGTTGTGGTGGGTGGTGGTAAACCTGCCCGTAATTACATTAAAATTGCAAGGGCTTTAGGTGCTTCTGAAGCCCTCTGTGATGATGTGGGTATTGAAGTAACTCGTATGAATGCCCGTCTCCTGATCATTGCTCTGGGCGATGCAGCCTATCCTAAGGTTCCCCATAACTTTGCAGAAGCCCTGGAATACTCATCATCTGGTAAGTTGGTGGTTATGGGGGGTACTGAACCTGCTCATAGTACAGATGCTGTTGGAAGTATACTTGCTGAGTTTATAGGTGCGGATCTGCTTATAAATGCTACTTCGGTAGATGGTTTATATGATAAGGATCCGGAAATATATGATGATGCAGTGATGTTTGAGGAGATTACTGCCTCTGATATGATGGATCTTTTATCTAATAAGGATATTATGGCGGGGACCTATGAATTCTTTGATCAGACGGCTATTGGAATTATTAAAAGATCAAGGATTAAGACGGTGATTTTGAATGGTGATGATCCCCGTAATATCATAAAAGCTACCTTTGAGAAGATTGGGACTACTATTCTGCCGCAATAATACGGGACCAGTAGTTGTTTCAATATAATTAAATATTTAAAAGCAAAAATTAGAAGATAATTAAAACTAAAAAAACAATTAAAATGGAGTTTTTAATATATGACTGTAGAACCACATAAACACTGCCCTGCTTGCGGTACGCCCATACCCATGAGTGAGCGTTATTGCTCTCCCCGGTGCCAGCAGGTAATTGCAGAAAACCAGAAGAAGGTTAAAAGAACTAAAAACTTTTTATACATCTTATTCGCAGTTTTCATACTTGTATGGCTTTATTTCATGTTAAGGGGCAAGATTTTTTAAATTTAATCTAAATATTTTTTTTATTTTTTGAAATAAGTTTTTTTATAATAGCAGGTTTTTTATGAATAAATTAGAAGCATGGTTTTTCAGGGTTTATTGTAGAAATAAATATTTTAAGGCTCTTTTTATTTAAGAAATAAATTTTTAAGGAGTGGCGATATCTTCCAGTCCTTTTCTCATTTGTTCCCTTTTTTCTTCATTTTTTTTCTGTCTTTCCCGCCATTCTTTAAGGAATTCCAGGCCAAGCTCGCTTAATTCGCCTATGGCTTTATTTAATGGTTCTTGAGATTTTAAAGTGACTACTTGGATTTGTTCAGAAGCTTCCGCGCTTTTATCCACTACCACGAAGGCAATAGGCTCCACGGCCGCTCCTCCACCAGCTCCTACACCTTGATTTTTTCCAGCTCCAAAACCCAGACCAACACGTGTAATGGGAATTAAAGTTTTTCCATCACTTTCAATAGGCTTTCCAATCACATTATCCATATTTAAAACCTTTAAAAGCCCTTCTAAAGTTGTTTTTGTAGGATCTTCACTCATGATGTAATTCCTCCCTGATAATATGTAATTTGGATGTAGTATATTTAATATTAGAGGGAACTCCCATAAAAAGAATGATATTTTATTATTACCATATTTGAGATGCACTGATTATTGCGCATAGAAAATGTTATATTGAAAATTGTTTAATTTTAAAAAAGTAGATTTGAGGCCTAAAAAAAATCTAGGCCTATTTATAAAGTTACGCCCATATCAAGCTGTTCTGTGAGTTCCTTATATCTGTTCCTGATGGTTACTTCGGTAACTCCTGCTATATCGGCCACGTCTCTCTGTGTTTTTCTTTCACCGAGAAGTACCGATGCAATGTATAAAGCTGCTGCTGCTACGCCGGTAGGTCCTCTTCCGGAGGTGAGTCCTTTTTCCATGGCTTTTTCTATTATTTCAATTGCTTTGGATTGTACTTCACCGGAGAGGTTTAATTCACTGGCGAATCGTGGTACGTAATCCACTGGTGATGTGGGGGGTAGTTTTATATTTAATTCTCTGGTTAAAAATCGATAGGTTCTTCCAACTTCTTTTTTACTTACCCTAGAGACTTCTGCAATCTCATCTAGAGTTCGGGGTACGTTGCATCTTCGGCAGGCAGCGTATAATGATGCTGCTACCACTCCTTCTATGCTTCTGCCTCTGATTAGTTTGTTTTCCACAGCATTTCGGTATACTACTGAGGCAGCTTCTCTTACACTTCTAGGCAGGCCCAGTCTAGATGAGTCTCTGTCCAGTTCGCTTAAAGCAAAGGCCAAGTTTCTTTCAGTTGCACCAGATATTCTGATTTTTCTCTGCCATTTCCGCAGACGATACCATTGGGCTCTGTTTCTGGCGGGTATATCTCTTCCATAGATGTCTTTGTTTCGCCAGTCGATCATGGTGGATAAACCTTTATCGTGTATGGTATAGGTTATAGGTGCTCCTACCCTGGTTCTTTTATCTCTTTGCTCATGGTCAAAGGCCCTCCATTCGGGACCCATATCTACCAGATTATCATCTATTACCAG
>JAJFTX010000077.1 GCA_021372715.1 Methanobacterium sp.
AGAGAAATAACAGATAAGGGACTTAAAGAACTTGAAAAAGGCCTTATTTATGATCAGGTTGATTTTATCTTCTCCAAATTCGAAAATATGATCTACAATACCACCTTAGATCCTCTTAAGGGTAATGGTAATGTGGTGGTAAACACCTCATTCTTCAAATACAACAAGGGAATATTAGATATAATAAAAGAAGTATTTGCCAGTGGAATCGCAGTGAGCCCTTTTGTAAAGCTTAGCAAAGAACAGGGTAATGAAAATCTATGTAAATTAGATACCATTTGTGGAACCACCATCGATGGGATGTTACGTAAAGAAGGAATACCTGTGGTACCTCAATATGGAGGGCTGGTAAAAATTGAAGATTACTCTCCCACCCGGTTCACCGAACTGATCGCATATAAAAAGACATCCATGACTCCTCTAGAGGCCTTCACCGACCAGGAGATGACCTCAGTTTTTCAGGTGGTTAGAGATGGGAACGGCCTAATACCTGCAAATTTCCGTCTTTTACCCCAGAGCGCCCGGAAAAAGGCAGTGAAAGCCTTCCAGAAGATGAAAAAAATAGGCATATCTGGATTGATGAAAATAGGTGAAAATGGAGAATCAGTCCTGGGAATACCTGTAGAAGAAGACATGGTAGGAATCGCTGTAGTAGGTGGTATAAATCCATTATGCGCAGCGAAAGAAGCAGGATATGATGTTAACATCCGACTAGCTGAAAAAACAGTTGAATTTTCAACTATGAATAAAATAACAGAACCTAAGCCAGTACTTAAAACAACTGGACCGGAAACGGGTAAAAAAGTTAAATTCTTATTATCAAAGGCCTGGAACCTAATTTACAACGTTGATTTTGATCTGGAAACTCATAAAGGTCCAGTGATCACCAATATTTCACATGTAAATAAAGAAGACCTGGAGGATGCTCTGGATATCTTCTCCCGGGTTATGTCCCATAAACCAGAGTATGGAATCAGTAAATATTACCAGATAATTCCAGACATGGTAGAAGGTAAATCCAGCATTGCCACGGTATGCAGCCTCACCATCGAAGGGATTTTAAACAAAAAAGGAATACCCGCCGCACCAAAATACGGTGGTATCCTGGAAACCGAAGCCAAAACACCCCGTTTTATCGAATTAACTGCTTACAGTGGATCATCGCTAGATCCTCATGAGATTTATCTTTCCAAAGGTATGACCTCCGTATTAGAAGCAGTTGAAGGAAAAGGAAGAATACTGGCTAGTCTAAAGGAGATACCCTATATTGCCCGCCCAGAAGCTCTTGATATTCTTGAAGATATTAAAAAAGCAGGATTTTCCATATTAGAACTAGGAAAACCCAGCGAACTAATCTTCAACGCTAAAGTAGAAAGATATCATGCAGGAATCGTTGCCCCTGGTGGTTTGAATCCCATTGCCGCTATAAAAGAAGCAGGTATCCTTGTGGAACCTAAAGCCGTTGAAACCATCATGGACGTGGCCCAGATGGAGGAGTTTTAACTTTAATATTAT
>JAJFTX010000080.1 GCA_021372715.1 Methanobacterium sp.
TTTGGTGATTATTTGGAAACCGTATTGATATCAATGATCAGTAAAAATAACAGTCGAATGATAGGAGAACTATTAAAAGAATACAATATCATCTATGATAACCAGTCCGATGAAAGTATAGATCTAATGATCATCGACACCCCATCCTGGAGTAAAAAACACCAAGAATTACAGGAAATGAAAAAGAAAGAAGGATCTGTTTTTTTACCATATATACTAGTTTCATCACCAGGAGATCTGAAACTAGTTCCGCAAGAAGTATGGGAAGAATTAGATGAAGTAATCACCACACCCATCAGCAAAACCGTTCTACTAGCCAGAGTAAAAGTCCTTTTAAAAACCAGAAATCTCTCTTTACAGGTGAATCAGCTTTTAAAGGATAAAGAGATGCTTATGAAGGAGATACATCACAGGGTGAAGAATAATTTAATGGTAATATCCAGTTTATTAGAACTTCAATCATATCATCTAAAGGATGAAGAATCCATAGAACTTTTTAAAGAAAGTCAGAATCGTGCTAAATCCATGGCCCTGATACATGAGCGACTATACCAGACAGACAGCTTAAAAAACATAGAATTTAGTGAATATATTGATACTCTGGTTGAGGATCTATTCGCTACTTACGCTACAGATCGCAGTAAAGTGGATCTAATATTGGATATGGAAAAAATAGACATAGACATCAACTCATCTGTCCCCTTAGGACTTATAATCAACGAAATGGTCACTAATACATTGAAATACGCATTCCCCGGTGATAAAAGAGGATATCTTAAAATTGCACTACATCAAAAAGACTCAGAATACGTACTAGAAGTTAGTGATAATGGAGTGGGAATAAGGGAAGATTTCAATATTGAGGAATCAGATAGTCTTGGTATGTTATTAATAAACAGTTTAACAAGTCAACTGGATGGAACAGTGGGATTAATAAGTGATAATGGAACAAAATATAAAATAACATTCCCCAAACCAGAATTTAATTAAAAAACATGCATCGATTAATTAGATGCTGAATATAAATAAAAAAATGTAAAATAAGAAATAAAAAAAATAATTTTCTTACTGAAAATATTAATTTATTAATCAAAAAATTGAACGAATTTTTATTCTACTACTTCTGCAAAACCAAAATTCCTTCTGGTGGTTGTAATTCTGATTTTAACTTCATCGTCAACTTAGGCATCTAACAAAAACTACAAATCCATCTATAAGGGCAATCCCGTCTCTGCTTTGGTCTTCAATTTTGACATAGTATTCTTCTCCCTCGTTAATAGGAGAAGAATTTCCTTTATCGTAGTTGTCGCTACCGTAACTATTTTTAAACAAATTTATCACTTCTAAATAGGCCTATAAAGGCCAAAAATATATAGATTTTGTGAATATAAATTTATGTTAAAAACTGATTAAAGCTAATTTCCAAATCCTTAAATTTTAAATTAGACAGTTCAATCCATCCCAACGCTAGATTAATATATTCACTAATAGGAGTAGTAAAAAAATTACAAAAATCTTTTAAAATAGCTTAACCAATAAAAAGTTGATGCAAGTCAAAAATAAAATTATACTGGCACTGGATCTAAACGACCTTAAAACTGTAAATCAACTATTGGGAGATGTATCAGAACATATAGATACCGTGAAGATTGGATATCCCCTGGTACTAGCGGAAGGCCTTCGATCAATATCTATAATCAAAGAAGAATATGGATTTAATATCATAGCAGATTTTAAAGTGGCAGATATACCAGAAACCAATCAAAAAATTGCTGATTTAACCTTCAGTGCAGGAGCTGATGCAGTTATAGTGCATGGTTTTGTAGGTGAAGATAGTGTACAGGCCTGCCTGCAAACAGCACGCAATCACGATAGAGAGGTCTTTTTGTTAACTGAAATGTCTCATCCTGGGGCAGAACTGTTTATGCAGAAAGTTTCTCTAGAAATAGCTAGTATGGGTATAGATATGGGTATAACAAATTTTGTAGCACCATCA
Source organism: Methanobacterium sp. (assembly GCA_021372715.1). Classification (GTDB taxonomy): domain Archaea; phylum Methanobacteriota; class Methanobacteria; order Methanobacteriales; family Methanobacteriaceae; genus Methanobacterium_A. The sequence goes on from JAJFTX010000080.1 coordinate 1,997, forward strand.
ACCAAACTAGTCCGTCTGGAAAAAATCAGAAAGATAGTCAGTGATGATTCATTTATAATATCTCCTGGAGTGGGGGTTCAGGGAGGAAATCCAGCTCAAACTCTAAAATACGCTGATTCACTGATCATTGGCCGGTCCATCTACACTGCGGAAAATCCCCAGAAAACTCTCCAGTCTATCATAGATAGCATTGAACTTTAAACCCACTAATTCATAGGAAATCTCAAACACCAGGAAATATAGGAAGGTTAAAGGACTGAAGAATTGAATCCCAGAAAGTTGTAGGTAAGGATAGATACTAAATAGCAATCCTGAAATTGCAAATAAGAAAATAACTATTTTAAGGGTGAATCTATACTGGAAAAACCAGTTTAGATGTTTTTGCCGGGCAACCCAATCACTGTCATTGCCAATCTCATCTAGGAAGGCAGCTGCTGCACAAACAATCAACGTAACCATACCAATGGCAGGAAAACCCATAATAAGAATTATAGCTACGAAAATCAGAAGAGAGATAATATGATTTATACAATCCACTTTCCAGGCTGCTAAGGTTCCAATCAAGATTGCCAGGAAGATACAGGCAGCATCCGCACTATTTACTGCCAGATAACCAATGGATACACCACAGATAATGGCAGCCAAAACACCAAGGGTGGCGTTATTTTTACGATCATGGGCATCATCAGAAACCTTCATGAACAAACCCGAAAGGGAATAAAAAACAATCTCCAACATTTTAATCAATTATTTTATCAAATTAAATTAATAACCATATTTTTTATAAATTCAAGGCAATATTATCCATTCAATTTACCTTTATTTTTTCATTAAAAGAATATTATTTTCAAATATATAAAAAGCATGGTTACATAGGAAATTTTTATTTTCAAATAATTAAAAAATCGATTTTATAAATTCATTCAATTACATCATTAATTTCCCAGGCTCCAGCCACCATTAACGGGAATATGATGGTGGCATCACCAATTACCGTCACCAGATTTGATCCACATTTAGCCTTAGCCCAGGATTTAGCTTCCTCCAAAGGGGCTCCACTGAGACTCCCGGTTTCGGCACGATCCATAGTAACCTGAATACCAGCATCCACTCCCCCTTTAAGTAAATTAGAAGCTAAAGCGTAATGTTTGGGCAATCCGCCCCCTAACATAACAGCCGCTACTTTTTTAGATGAATATACTTTGTCTGATAATTCATGCATATCTCCTATTGCATCTAATAATAATTTATTTTCCTGGGTGTACATCCAAAGCTGTAATCCCAACATACTGTCAATAATCCCTGGTGAATAGATGGGTACTTTTTTACTGGCAGCAATTTTTAAGATGGAATTCTCATCATCTAATCTCATACCAATTTCATATAATAATTCTCTTATTGATAATTCGGTTTTATCCTTACAAATCTCGGAAAATAATCGGGTTATTTCTTTTTCAAAAACTTCAAAATCCTCAGATTTAGTGTAAAGATCACCAATCCTTCCCATGCCCATATCATGAAGTTTTTCGTCATCTCCAAGAATATCCCGGTAGTGATATCCTCCAAAAGCCTCCAGAAGGTCATGTGTGATGTTGGCTCCGCTGGTTATAAGCACATCTATTTCTTCCCTCAGAATCAGATCTCTGATGATCTTTCTAAGACCTGCGGGAACCAATGGACCGGCCACACTTAAAAATACAGTAGTTTCCTTATCTTTTATTATATGGGCAAGTAATTCAGTGGCCCGGTGAAGTCTTCCTGCACCTAGAACACCGGATTTACCCAACTCATTTATGAGTTCTTGGATGCTCATCTTTTCCTGGATCTGTATATGATTTATTTTCAATGATATAACACCATTTTATGTTTTATTATATAAAATAAAAGATTTTAAAAGATTCTAAGTAAAAATAAAATCTCTATTAATTATTTTTTTATTATTAAAAATAAAGTTTATAATGGTTTTGCAAGTTTATATGAACTTTTAGATTAGTATGCATCGTTTGATTATCAAAGTTAATTTAATCATTGATCATGGGTCAGGTCTGCTATTTTATTTAGAAGATCAGTTCGGGTTATTATCCCCTGTGTCTCACCATTTTCATCTATAACAATCAATCTTCCGATGTTGTTTTTGTTCATAACATCCACTGCTTCGGCAATCATCATATCTGCCTCAACTGTGATAATTCGATGTGACATGATATCTTTTACTTTGAGATTCTCTTTATCATCGGCCAGTGCTTTGGTAATATCACTTAATGTTAATACGCCAATGACTTCTTTATTATCCATGACAGGGGCGCCTTCTATTTCTTTACTTGATAATATGTGGGCTGCGTTTTTAATATTCATATTGGGATCAAGAGTTATCAGATCCTGACTGGCTACCTCTATTACTTTCTTTTTAGGAATACTGCGTATACCTGTGGTGTCTAAAAGTAGGATGTTATCCATATCATCCCTACCAACCACCACACCATTAATTACTAATTTATTCACTGGTGT
>JAJFTX010000096.1 GCA_021372715.1 Methanobacterium sp.
AAAGCCCATAAACTCGTTCTAAATCTCCCTTCAGATGTTGGTAATCTGCACCTGATAATTTCTTTAGATTATTTCTTTTATCCAGCTCTTCTGTCAGGTGGAATACAGCTCTTAATAGTTCTGTGAATGTAGCATGCTCCAATAAATTAGGATTTTCTAATAAAATAAGCAAAAAACTCCTTTTATCTAATAAAAATGCTTTTAAATCTATTAAAAACTCTATGGATTTTTCATTGCCACTTATTTTCAATTGGTAATCATATTTTTTGATATTTTCCGCTGCGATATCAAATTCTTTTTTAGACCATTCACCAGTGATTATGAGGTTTTGCCTGATAGCATCTGTGTTTGAATCATATTTGGAGATATCTTTTAATAGTTCCGTTCCCATTTCACTGAAAAAAGTGCCTATAACCATGTTAAGCTTTTCCAGAAGGATTCTCTTCTCTCTATTGCTAATAACGCTTTCGATAACCAGTACTACAAATAAAACCTCTATGGGTAGGAAGGCCATATCGATACTTAGATAAAAATAGGTATCCTTATGATGTTGGAATATGACCAAGTTCAAAATATACAGTATTAATGATATTATAACGAGTAGTAAGCCCAGTCTTGCTGTCCAGCTTAAATATTTGGATATTTTCATTTAAACCTCATTATATCCTTTAATTTATAATCATGTTTCACTTATGAATTAAGAAAGATTTACTCAGATCTTTTTAGCTGAGATGATTGCTACTGGATTTCTTCCTTCCATCATAGTCCCTCTTTTGATAATTTTACCCTTGGAAATGTGTACATCAATAATATCCGGTTTTAAACCTACTTTTTGCATGTTAAGAATGGCTTCTAAACGGGTTTCCAGAAGAATGGCTGTTACTATTATTTTACCATTGGGGTTCAGTTTTTTGTATCCATTTTCAATTATAGGGGATAATTCTCCGCTACTTCCTCCCACCATTAATATGTTAAATGATGGAAGTTCATTAAAAACCTGGGGTGCACTTCCCTGAATTAGTTGTACATTATCTTGCATTTTATGCTTTTCCAGATTCATATTGGTTATTTTCAGGGCTTTCGGATTTTTATCCACAGCATAAACCTTCTCTGCCAATCTGGCAAATTCTAAGGTAAGACCTCCAGTTCCACAACCCACTTCCACCACGATATCGTCCTTTGATACCTCTGATTTGCACATTACTAGGCATCTTATTTCTTCTTTAGTGGGGCCTGGTACCTTTGGATCTTTAATGAAATCTTCATCTGATATCATTTTTTATATTCCTCGCCAAGATAAGGTTATTTTCATTTACAATAGCAAATTAGTACATTAAATAAATTTAATTAGTTCTTAATTCTTTTTTAATCTCTTATATTATTAAAAGGGATAATTAATCTCTTATTATTCTATTTGATTTTAAAACGGATATTTAATTATTTAGATTTATTATTCCTGCCAGCGATGGTAGAGCTGATTATCGATTCTAAGAATGTCCAAAATTTTACCCACCACAAAATCCACCATTTCATCTATGTTTTGGGGTTGGTGATAGAAGGCAGGCATGGCTGGTAAAATAACACCTCCCTCTTGGGCAATTTTCAGCATGTTCTCTAGATGTGCTGATCGCAATGGAGTCTCTCTGGGAACCACTATTAAGTCTCTTCTCTCTTTAAGAGCAACATCTGCTGCTCTGGTTATTGCATTGCTAGTGTACCCATTGGCGATGGCAGATATGGTTTTCATAGTACAGGGGACTATTACCATTGACTGGAATCGGCAAGAACCACTGTTTATATCTGTAGTGAGATCTTTTGCATCGTAATGCCGTTTTACTAAGCTATCTATTTGCTCTTCATCAATGCCCAGCTCATGTTTGAGTATTATCTCAGCTGGTTCTGTGACTAAGAGAGTAATATCTTTCTCGAGCTCTTTTAAAACTTCTAGAAGTCTAACTCCATATATTACGCCACTGGCTCCTGTAATAGCCACGATTATCATATGATCTCTCCATCTTTTTTAATTAACATTATTAAATTAATGATCATTAAATGGGTATATACTCTCTAAAAGAAAAATTTACAGCTTGAGATGCATTTTCAGGGGGGAGGTAAATACATAGATCTGCATGGTTAAAACGGGCTTCATTTAAGGCATTTACTATTGTTGAGATTTCCCCTAATTTTTTAATCTCATCTTCATCTAACGCTACTAAAGTGCTCATTTCTTGGAATGAAGGATATTCTGGAATATCCATAATTATCTGTTCATATGGAATTTTCAGATCCTCAGAAAGCTCTTTTTCTATGGCCCTTATTTGATCATCATTTATTTTGAATAGAGATTCTGGATTGTTAATTTCATCTAGTTTAAGGGAATAAACTGTTTTATAGAGGGAACGATTATCCAATCTATTAATCATGTCCTTAATATAACCCTTTTGGGCTCGGGCAGCAGATATGATATCCAAATCATCGTAGAGATAGATGTTCATTGGATCCACCACATCACCTTCAAAGAGTTTATAGAGACATCTTCTGAACATGGAATTTATAATTCTGGTAGTATGATGCTGGTAAACGCTGGGATACATAAAATAACGTGCTAAAAGCATAGATTCAGCTGCCTGGACTCCTTTTCTTTTTAACATTAGATTATCGTCCAGTATCATATTATAAATAAGTCTTTCCACATCTATAACTCCGTAAGCTACTCCTGTATAATAAGAATCACGAAGAAGATAATCCATACGGTCCACATCCAATTCACCGGATATTATCTGGCCCAATGAACCTTTCCCGCCAATGGTGTTTAAGATTTCCTTAATGTTAAATACCTCTTTTAAAATATCTCCTAACTGTGAGTTTTTTAACAGCTGTGAAGTGAGTTCCTCATGTGAACTGGGCATAACTCCTTCTGATACATGGGAAAATGGACCGTGTCCAGAATCATGTAGTACAGCACTCACCCTTAACAGGCTTTTTTGGTGCTGGTCTAATCCAAGATGGTCGGCTAGTTTTGATGCTAGGTTCATGGTGCCTATGGAATGTTCAAACCGAGTGTGATTAGCGCCGGGATAAACTAAGTAGGTAAAGCCTAGTTGTTTTATACGCCTAAGTCTTTGAATTTGGGGGGTGTCAATTAGTTTAACCTCCAGTTCATCCACCTTAAGATTTCCATGTACACTATCCCTTATAAATTTCAAAAGATTATCCTCCAGACATTATAATATTTGTACCTTCCTCAGTTTTTTCTTCTTTTTTAAAATCAAGTTCATATTTAACTCTTTCAACCACTTCATTCAATGCTTTCTGGGTTTCCTGTCTGTGAGCTCCAGCTACCATAGTCAGAAATAGAGATTCTCCTATTTCAAACTCACCTAAATAGTGCACCACAGCCAGATTAAGTATACCATATTTCTCCTTAACCTCGTTTAATATTTCTTTAAGTTCTTCCTGGCAACTTTCCTTATCTGTAGTGCTTAATTTGATTTTTTGGGTTACTTTACCCGGTTCTACTCCACGGACTATGCCTTCAAAGGAATATATAGCTCCGCATTCACTGATATTTGCATTGTTTTTGATAAATTCCTGGAGTTTACAAATATTATAATCTTCTTCCCCCTTCTCCAGAATTTTCGCCATGATTTCCATGCAGATCATCCTATCTTATCTTAGAATAAATTATATGCATTTTTTTATATAGGTTGTATTATATGTTGTTCTCTTTTTATTATTTTTATATCATCTACAATAGGAACTATTTGCTAGAATTTATATGCCCTCTTTATGGATATGCTTGATTCTGTTAATTCCATCGATTTCTTCGATTACTTCTGCTACTGAGTCTGGTATTAAAGATTTCCAATCATCTCCGGTGATCATTCTTTTTCTAACTTCAGTACCCGAATAAATCTCCCTATTGTATATGGGGGGATTGGTAACCTTGTACCCGGCTTCAATAAAGAGTCTTTCCACAAGTGAATTTCCAGAATAGATTATTTCAAAGGGAGGGGTTAACATTTTCACCTGAGCTACCCATAATGAATTGCAGGCCACATCTTGTATAGGGGTGATATAATAACTGGATGATGATATTCCATACTCACTGAGTGCTTTACTTATCATCATGGTCCTCTCTCCAGCGGTGAAGGGATCCTTAGGAGTATGGCTGAGCTGAGCACTTCCAATACAGATCACCACCTCATCCACCTCTGCCAAAATCCGCTTAATAACGTCCATATGGCCCTTGTGAATTGGTTGCAGTCTTCCCACCAACAATCCTCTAACTTTATCCACCATATAATATCACCAGTTAACTAAATATTCAATTATTATATTGTTGAATACGAGATATAAATATAAACAACAAAAAGAACTATTTTCAGGCATAATTTAATAATAAATTAGGGATGATAAACTTATCATTTACCAAACGATATAAAAATAAAAAAACCATGAACTTATATAATCTAGATATAAAATCATAAAAGTCAGCTTACCGAATTAGTTTTAAAATATTAGGGATTTGATTAATACAAGTTTATTCTCTGGTGAAAACATGATAAAAGTTGAAAATTTATCTAAAACTTATAAAATGAAAGATGGGGCAGAAATAGAGGCTTTGAAAAATATAAATCTCACTATTGATGATGGAGAAATTGTGGGCATTATAGGAATGAGTGGATCAGGAAAAAGCACACTTTTAAGAATATTAAGGGGGGTGGAATCTTTTGATGAAGGAAGAATAATCATGGGTGATTTTGAAGTGGATCGTGATTTCGATTCTGTTAAGTCTCGTTGTTTAAAAAAAGCCACAGCCATACACCTGCAGAGATCCTTTGGTTTATGGGCAGAAACTGCTTATCAGAATGTGGTGAGAAAGTTATACGGTGCCAAATATGGAGATGAAGCCCTCACTGATTTTGAATTTGCTAATGATGAATTTGGAGAAGAAGCTATACAACTCCTGAATGTGGTTGGTCTGGGACATAAGATCGATCATTTCGCCCCAGTATTAAGTGGAGGGGAAAAACAGAGACTTATAATGGCCAGACAACTCGCTAAAAAACCTGAAATACTACTTTTAGATGAACCGGCCACTATGTCATGCCCAAAATCTAAACAGGAGATATTAGATGCTATTAAAAATATTAATCAGGAGATGGGTATAACTGTCCTTCTAGTATCACATCTTCCAGAAGTACATAATTATCTTTCCAACAGACTACTGCTTATGGAAAATGGAGAAATAGTAAAAGAAGGGACTCCAAAAGACATAATCAAAAAATTCATACAGAATATGGAGCAGATGGAAACTCTAAGAGATCCATCAGATGTGGGCGAACCATTAATAAAAGTAGAAGATTTAGGGCGTAGATTCACACTTCTTAAGGGTGGAAATGTACTGAATGTGGAAGATGTTAACTTCGAAGTATTGAAAGGGGAGATAATATCATTAATGGGGTTAAGTGGCGCCGGTAAGACGGTTCTTTTAAGGATGGTGGCTGGTTTGGACACACCAGATACTGGGAAAGTTTACTTTAAATTAGATGGTGAATGGGTGGATATGCATCAACCAGGCATCCCGAGGATGAAGGTAAGGAGAAAGATGGGTTTCATGCATCAGGAGTTTTCTTTAGTACATCATGCTACCATCAAAGACCAAATAGCATCTAGATTAGGGGTTAAAAATGAAAATATAGTTTGGCAAGCTAAACAAAAAGCTAAAGAACTTGAGATTTCCGATAAAATTTTGGATGTGCTTTATCAACTCACTGATTTGCCTGAAAATGAAGCAAAAATGCGTTTAGAACAAATAGGATTATCAGCTAACATACTGGAAGAACTTTTCCCTAGCTTCCCGGACAAAGAAGTTAAAAAATACGCCCAACCCATATTTGAAGCATTGAATCTACCCATGGATATTCTGGATCGAAGATCCTATGAGTTATCTGGTGGACAGAAGGTAAGAGCTACCCTGGCTCTAGTTTTAGCTTCAAAACCGGATATTTTAATACTGGACGAACCATTTGGAGATTTAGACCCTATAACTCTAAGAATGGTATCTAATTCACTTAAACGGATTAATAAAAGCTTTGATACCACAATTCTAATGGTAAGTCACCATATTGACTTTATTGAGGAAGTTACTACTCGTGCTATAATGATCGAGGATGGAAGACTGATAATGGAAGGCGAACCACATCACATGTGTCATGAATTTATCAAAAGATGTAAAGCTGATTATCTTAAGGATTTAGATGATCTTAGAGAACAGATGGCCGGATAGATATTTAAATATTATTTACTGAAATAAATATGGTGTATAATATGTTTAAAACTATTATGGTACCCTCGGATGGTTCACAGTTTGCCCTTAAAGCAGAAGATGTAGCAATATCCATAGCTTTAAAATTTCAGGGGAAACTAGTCGTGGTACATATCATAGATGAAAAACTGATTCAACCCTTTGAAGTCTTAGAAGAAGAAGGAAAATATATATTAGAAAAAGCAGCACTTAAAGGTGAACAACAGGGCGTAGAAGTTGATCAAGTATTAATAGTGGGAAATCCAGCCCATGATATGTCTAAAATAGTAGAAAAAACAGGAGCTGACTTGGTGGTAATAGGAACCCACGGGAAAACGGGACTTAGAAAAATTCTTATGGGCAGTGTAGCAGAGAATACAATAAAAACAGTTAAAGTCCCTGTTTTACTGGTTAAATGAAAATAATTAATTTTAAATAACGTTTTTATTTTATATTAAATCCATTTTCTAATATTTTTCATTTAAATTTAATTCAATTAATCAAATATTCTATTTTTCTATTCTATTTCCATTAATTAAATTTTTAATAGATTAAATTTATAAAAATCAAGGAATAAAAGCCAAAATCCTAATATAATTTAATTTTATATCAATATTCATTTTTCAAATAGTTTAAATATATAAAAAACTATAAAAACCAATGAATAAAAGCCAAAATCCTAATATAATATTAGGCTATCTGGAGGTTATAAATGGATAAATACATTTGTACAGCATGCGGATACACCTACGACCCTGAACTCGGCGATCCCAATGGCGGAATCGAACCAGGAACATCTTTTGAAGATTTACCTGATGATTGGGTTTGTCCACTCTGCGGTGTAGGTAAGGCTATGTTTAAAAAAGCAGATTAAAGCTAAGATTATAATTTTTTTTAAATTTGAATTATTTTATTGGAGGTTAAAAAAAATGCTTGATGAAGAGATGGCCAACGCCATTAACATACAGTTAAATGCAGAACTATATTCTGGTTATCTTTACCTCTCCATGGCAGCTTATTTTGAATCTACAGATCTCAGTGGATTTGCCAACTGGATGCGGGTGCAAGCTCAGGAAGAACTATCTCATGCCATGAAATTCTATGATTATCTGGTACAGAGAGGTGCAAGAGTAACTTTAACTGAAATCGAAGCACCTCCCACTGAATGGGATTCAACCATCGCTGTATTTGAACATGTATACGAGCATGAGCAGATGGTAACTGGACTGATCAATAAACTGGTGGATCTGGCCATATCAATAAGTGACCATGCTACCAACAACTTCCTACAATGGTATGTAGCTGAACAGGTGGAAGAAGAAGAATCAGCCAGTGGAGTGCTTCAGAAGGTTAAATTAGCCGGTGAAGATTCCAGCGGACTCCTGATGCTGGACCAAGAACTAGGTACCAGAGTGTTCCATCCCCCTGCCCAAGAATAATATAATTATTTTTTTTCCATTTGATTTTTAATTTTTGTAGTAACTGGCTTTATTTTTTTTAAATTTCATTTACTAATCTATTATTATTAAGACTTCTAATTATTTTTCAAATCTCAACGAAATAAATAAATAAAAATTAACACAAAATATTATTATTGAAAAATAGACCTCAGGGGGCATATTATGGGAGAAAAAATTTACGAAGTAAAGAAAATGAAAAAAAAAGATAGAGGAATGCCATTAATTGGAGATGAATTCCCTAAAATGGAGGTTCAAACCACTCAGGGAATAATGAAATTACCTAAAGCCTTTAAAGGAAGATGGTTTGTTCTTTTTAGCCATCCTGGTGATTTCACACCAGTTTGTACCACTGAATTCGTGGCCTTTCAATTAAGATTTGATCTATTTGAGGAATTGAACTGTGAATTAATTGGTTTATCCGTGGATCAGGTATTCTCACACCTAAAATGGATTGAATGGATTTCTGAAAACTTCGATATAGACATCGAATTCCCGATTATTGCAGACACCGGAGCGGTTGCCAAAAAATTAGGCTTAATACACCCAAATAAGGGTACCAATACAGTACGAGCTGTATTCATAATAGATCCTGAAGGTATAATCAGAGCCATGCTATATTACCCCCAAGAATTGGGAAGAAACATCGATGAGATACTGAGAATGATCGAGGGATTCCAAACAGCTGAAGATAAGGGAGTGGCTATACCAGCAAACTGGCCCTGCAATGAGATAATAGGCAAAGGACTGATCATACCACCCGCCGCAGATATAGAAACTGCAATCAAAAGACCCGAACAATACAAGTGTTTTGACTGGTGGTTATGTTACAGAAACTATTATAAATGGTAGGAGGAGATTTAAATGGAATCAAAACAATACGAACTTCCAGCATTACCCTATGACTTTAAGGCATTAGAACCATACATATCAGCCGAACAACTGCAAATACACCATGATAAACACCATCAGGCCTATGTGGATGGTGCAAACGCTTTGTTAAAGAAATTCGATGCCAGAAAATCTGGTGAGGAATTTGATGTTAAAGCAGCAGCAAAGGAATTATCGTTTAACGTAGGTGGATACATATTACACGACCTCTTCTGGGAAAATATGGGTCCTGCTACAGAAAATGGTGGTGAACCAAAGGGTAAAATTGCAGAGTACATCATGAAAGACTTCGGTAGTTTCGAAAAATTTAAAAAGGAATTCACACAGGCCGCTGCAAGCACTGAAGGATCTGGATGGGCTGCTTTGACCGTGTGTAAAAATACCAACCGAATCTTCATCAATCAGATAGAAAAACACAACGTAAACGCAATTCCCAACCAAAGAATCATGCTGGTTTTAGATGTATGGGAACATGCTTACTATCTGGATTATAAAAATGTCCGTCCAGAATATATAGCAGCATTTTGGAACATAGTAAACTGGGATAAAGTTAATGAAAGATTAGAAGCATGGTTGGCTATTGAATAATAGATTTCTTAGACTTATTTTTTTTATTTTTTTATTAAAAAAAATTTAAAATAGAATAAAATATCATTATTTTTTTGGACATAATGTTTTTAAACTATTATACTATAATCTATTAGTGATACTTCTTATTTAAGAGGGATATCTGATTTTTTTTAGGCCAGAGGAGATTTAAATGATCTGGAATGATGAAGCTGAATGTATGGCTGCAGATGACAAGAAAGAATTACAGCTTAAAAGATTACAAGAAGTTGTAAAACGTGCTTATGAAAACGTATCTTATTATAAAAAAGCCTTTGATGAAGCAGGAGTTTCACCAGAGGATATTAATTCTTTAAAAGATATTGAAAAACTTCCGTTTACAAGTAAAACTGATTTAAGAGAGGCATATCCCTTTGGAATGTTCGCTGTTTCACCGGATGATATCGTAGAAGTGCATACCACGTCCGGTACCACAGGTAAACCCACGGTATCCGGATACACCCAGAATGATCTGGATCTGTGGAGTGAAGTAATGGCTCGATCCTTAACCATGGCTGGTGGGGACAGAACTGATCGGATACAGAACTGTTATGGTTATGGTCTGTTCACCGGGGGACTAGGCATACACTATGGTGCCCAGAAGATTGGAGCCACAGTAATTCCCATATCCGCTGGAAATACCATGAGACAGATAGAAATAATGCAGGATTTCGGTTCAACCATACTCACTTGCACACCATCTTATGCTATGTATCTGGCAGAGGTACTGGAAGAACAGGGAGTGGGTCCTGAAAAGCTTAATTTGAAAGCCGGAGTTTTCGGTGCAGAGATGTGGACAGAGGAAATGCGGGATGAGATTGAAAAAAGACTCAACCTATCTGCTCTAAATATTTATGGTTTAACTGAAATCATAGGCCCTGGTGTGGCCCAGGAATGTTACAAGAAAGATGGTCTGCATATATTCGATGATCACTTCTATCCAGAGATCATCGATCCGGAAAGCCTTAAGACAGTTCCTGATGGTGGGAAAGGAGAACTAGTATTAACCACACTTACTCGGGAGGGCATGCCCGTTATCAGATTCCGTACAAGAGACATAACCACGCTCAGACCAGGTAAATGTGAATGTGGTAGGACTCATGTGAAAATGGACCGCATCACTGGACGTAGTGATGATATGCTGAAAATAAGAGGAGTTATTGTATTCCCCTCCCAAATTGAACGGGCTCTTCTTAAAATTGAGGGATTACATCCCCAGTATCAGATCATAGTAAGCCGGCCTCATCAGCTGGACGAGCTGGAAGTGCAGGTGGAAGCTTCACCAGTTCTATTCTCTGATGAAGTGAAACATGTGGAGGGAGTGAAGAGGAATATAGAGGAGCATATTCATGATGAGATTGGTTTAAGAGTTAATGTTAGTCTGGTTGAGCCTCAAAGTCTTCCTAGAAGTGAAGGTAAAGCGGTTAGGGTGATAGATAAAAGAAATCTTTAGAAAATTCATCTGAATATTTCTTTTTTTTAAATAAAATGTTCTTAGGATGGGAGTGTTAAAAATGAAATTGAAACAAATATCTGTATTTTTAGAAAACCGGAAAGGCAGGTTACAGAAGGCATTAGAAGTACTGGGCAATGCTAATGTTAATATTAGGACGTTGTCTATAGCTGATACATCTGAATTCGGGATCTTAAGGATGATTGTGCCTGATGTTGACCAGGTTCAGAGTATATTGGAGGAGCATAATTTCGTGGTTAAGGTAAATGATGTAATTGCTGTAGGGGTGCCAGATGAACCAGGGGGATTGGAGATGATCCTGGGAATTCTAAACAAGGCAGATATTAATGTTGAATACTTATACGCCTTTGCAGAGAAAAAAGTGGAACAGGCCATAGTAGTGTTGCGCACAGAAAATATAGACGCCGGTATAAAGGCTTTAAAAGAAGGAGGAGCTACGGTTCTCTCGCCTGAAGAGGTTTATGAATTATAAACCAAGTTATCTAAATTTTTACCAATCTATTTTTTTTGGTTAATATCTGTTTTTTTAGGTTTATCTATATTTTACCCGAATCTTTTTTTAAGTCGGAGAATTATCTCTTGCAAATCCTCTCTACTCAAATTACTGAGATCTTCTTGGAGTTCATCCCATAATATTCCTTTGAAGTTCTCCACAATATATTCTACATCTTTTTCCATCTATCTCCCCTCAATGTATATTTGATAATATAAAATCAGATTTTTACTATCAAACAGCTATCTATAAAGATTTGAATTCTTTTTTTTAAATAAAAACCTCCAATAAAAAAAATGAAGGGTTATAATAAATCCAGGTACTTATTTTTTATCATATCAAATTCTTCTTGGGTAATAGCCCCAATATCCAGAAGTTCCTTGGCTTTCTTAATCCTCTCCACAGGATCTACATCTAGTTCTGATTTTTGTTCTGTAGTTGGTTTTTCTGCCTCTATCGCTTCTGGTTCAGTTTCTGCTGGGGATTTGGGGGTTACTATTTCTGGTATAGTGTGTTTAACCTGTGGTGGTTCTGAAACAGATTCTTCTTCAACTGGTTCTGGTTCAGGAGCTGTGGGTATATCTTCAGAGGGTGCTTCGTCTTCAGGTGTGGGGGGAACGATGGGTTCCAATTTCTCAGATGCAGGTTTTGGGGGAATTTCAGAATCTTCTGTTTTTATCCTTTGTTGTGAGATGCTTCCAAAATCATCTGGTCTGCTTGTCACTTTTTTAACTTCAGTTTCTTCATGTACACTGGTTTCTGAGCTTTTTATATCAGGTTTAAATTCGGTTTCAGGTTCTGGAGTTTCTAGTTTCTTTCCGCAGCCCACACAGAATTTAGCAGTTGACGGATTTAATGTATGGCAGGATGGGCATTCCTTAGTAGTGGTGGGTCCTCTTCCAACACGTTCCTGATATTCAATTCCTTTTCTCTTTGCTTCCAGCCTTCTTTTTATCTCATCACTTGAAACCATGAAATACACCTCAATTTTTTTTAATATCAAAATATTTAAGATAATTTATTAATTTTAAATTACTCTTTATTCTTTATTTATTTTTCAAATTGTAAATAAGTTATCTGATCTTCGAAAATCCCGATTATCCATTAATCATACCTTAAAAAATGATTCATCTTATACTATTACTTATAATCCCAGAATTGATTCAATGTTCCTTTTAAACCATATTTTATGCTTTTTTTAGTAAATTCACCAGCTTTAAGGATGGAATCTTCAATACTGAATCCTCTATTTAAATATACTGTACAGGCTGCTGAGAAAGTGCATCCACTTCCATGGACATTTTCAGTGTCCAATAATTCACCCTCCATAACCTCTATGGAGTTTTTAAAAAGCACATCGGTTCCATTAAGATGCCCACCAGTTACCACTACTGGACAGATTTCACCAATTTTAATAGCTGCTCCAATAACATCTTCCCTATTTTTCAATTCCATTCCTGATAGGGCCTGGGCTTCGAAGATATTGGGAGTAGTAAGTTGGGCTAATGGTAGGAGATGTTTCTTCAAGGCGTGAACCATACTACTTTTTGATAGAGGATCCCCTGAACCAGCAATCATAACCGGATCCACCACCACCTTTAATTCATACTCCTCCACCTTACCAGCGACGGCTTTTATGATGTCAGGGGAGTATAACATCCCGGTCTTGGCATGAACTATTTTTTCTTCCTCTAAAATTATATCAATTTGTTTTTCCACAAATTCCACTTCTAAAGGAAGGATTTCTTCCACTCTTCTTATATTTTGGGTTGTTAATGCGGTGATCACAGCGGTTCCATATTCTTGGAGAGCATGAAATGTTTTAACATCATTTAAGATCCCAGCACCGCCTGATGGGTCAAAACCAGCAATACTAAGCACCGTCATTTCTGATCACCACATTAAATTGGCTAATTTAACCTATTAACGTTATTTTTAACTTTAAATTTGTTAATATTGTCTGATAGATAATTATTCCCTTAATACACGTAATCTTTCCAGACCATGATTGGAGTGGACTTTCAAGTTTAAATTTTCCAGATAGGAACGTGTTTCAGTTTCTTCACCGTGAATGATTATTTCCCCAAGATCCTCAGCTGTATTAACATCCAGGGATAAATAAAAAGAATCAAAAATAGAATAGGAGAATCCATTATTTTCGGCAACTTTCAAGTGTTCGAAGAAACTGCAATCTCCGAATTTCATTTCCATTCCCTTAACAGGACATAATAGGGCGTTAGTTCCCCCTCCTTTTGCTGGTGCTATTACCATATCGGTTTCTTCTCCTTTATTCAATATTTTTTGCACATGCTCTTCTTTTATTAATGGAATATCAGATGGAACTATTAGGACATGAGAGCAGTAATTGGAGCACCATTGCACTGCCTGGGTTAAGGCACCATTAAGATCCGTGTTGCCCTCCTCTTTCAGTGATAAAACCTCTAATTTTTCTACATATTCTAATACATCAGGATCAGCACTAATGACCAGAACATCAGGGATTTTTTTTTTCAATACCTTTATAACGTCCTTTAACATGGATTTCAATAGATTTTCTCTTTCAACAGGGTTTAGAGTTGGAGATAATCTAGTTTTAGCATTGGAGAATCGGGATACGGGGATTATGGCATATGTTTCCATATTAAAACCTTTGTAATTTTTTTTTAAAAGAGTGAATGTTTATTATGAAATAAATAATTGTTTTTTGATTTCATTTCCTGTTTTAGTTGATGTTGAAGGAATATTTGATCCAGTTTATGAATTCGTTTATCAGGTTTAATATACCATTGAAACTGATTTTGGAGCTGGTATTTAAATTTTTCAAGTCTCCTTCGGTGATGTTTAAACTCTTGATTAGATTATTTTTGGCATTTTGTACTTTTTTTAATATTTCATCTGTATTATTGCCTTGTTTTTCTATGAATAATGCTGCTTCTCCTGAATTTATATTTAGATTGTTTTTTGATACCATTATCCATATTTGTAGCTGTGTTTGGCTAGTATTTTGACTGTCGGAGAGATTTGTATTCTTTATGATTTTTTGGATATCCGATGATGCCTTATCTGTTGGTTTAAGTTTGGCGCCGGGTATTGCGGTTTGATTTGGTTCGAAGCAATAAGCCATGATGTAACTGCTGGAATTCTGATTCACCTTCTTATATTCAGCAATGACCAGGTCCTGTGAACTGTTACTTTCAAGAATTTGTCCTGTCTCTACCATTATCGGTTTTTTTCCATTGTTTTTAACTAGAACTACATGGGGAATAGTTCCTGCGGCAGTGTTTTGAGTGATCTCCACATCTCCCTGATTATAAGTATCCTTCAATGAGGTGGATTCAAAGTACATGTTACTGGCTATGATACATACTAGGGTGAAAATAAATACTATAAGCACCAGTAATATGACTCTGAAATTCATAATAATTGATTTACCTCAAATTTTATCTGATATTCATTAATATGTTTTGGCCATTAATGTAATTTTTCGAGCAGGCTTACCACAGTTTGCGCATATTTCATCTTCTTTAGATGAGTATTGAACTCCTAATAAATCCACCCGTAATTTTTCTTCCATATCCTTTCCACATTCACTTTCACCGCACCAGTTAAAGGAAATTATTCCCTTATTTCCTTTAATCTGTTCTAATGCTTCGTCCGTGGATTTCACTGATCTGATGTTCTTATTCAGGGATTTCCATGATTTATCCGCCATCTTCCCAGTTATATCATCCAGAAGATTATTAATATCCTGTACTAATTTTTCTGAATCAAATTTCACTGTTTCCTTATTCAGGTTGTATCTGCTGAATACGACCATCTCACCATTTTGAATATCACGAGGACCAACCTCTATTCTTAATGGCACTCCTCTCATTTCCCATTCATAGAACTTTTTACCAGCTCTAATATCCCGATCATCAAGATATGCCCTTATGTTACCCTGATTTTTAAGTTTTTCTTCCAAATCTTTGCAGAAACTGAGTACTTCTTCCTTTCCTTCCTTGAAGATGATGGGCACTATTACTACCTGAAGAGGGGCAACAGCTGGTGGTAGACATAATCCCTTTTCATCACCATGCACACCGATGATTGAAGCAATTATCCTGTCTGAAAGCCCGTAACAGGTTTGATACACGTATTCATGTTCTCCGGATTCAGTTTCATAGGTTATATCAAAGGTTTTTGCAAATGTCTGACCTAAATTATGCACGGTTCCGATCTGGAGAGTTTTACCATCGGGTAGTAATGTATCGAAGGCCACTGTATAATCTGCTCCGGGGAATTTATCCCATTCTGGTCGGGTGGTCACCACGTAAGGAACACCTAATTCATCGAAAAATGTTTTATAAATCCTTACAGCTTCATTTACCTGTTTTTCTGCATCTTCTTTATCTGCATGGACTGTATGTGCTTCTTTGAAAGTAGTTATCTCCCTCACTCTTATGAGGGGGCGAGTGTGCTTGGTTTCATAACGAAAGGTGTTTACTACCTGATAATATTTAAAAGGCAGATCAGAGTGGGATCTAACCCATAAAGAGTACATAGGATAGATAGCGGTCTCACTGGTGGGTCTCAATGCCAGTTTTTTATTGAGTTCGGTCAATCCGCCATGGGTTACCCAGTAAACTTCATCTTCAAAACCTTTTACATGTATAGCTTCTTTGGCCAGTTCATCTTCTGGTATCAATAGAGGGAAAAGCACTTCTTCATGATCTTGGTCTAAAATTTCCTTTAAAATTTTAAGGGTGTGTTTTCTTATTTTAAAACCCTCAGGAAGCCAAACATGCATACCCTTTATTGGGTATCTGGTATCGATTATTTCTGCTTCTTCTAATATTTTATGGAACCATTCACTGAACTTTGACAATTTTTTTCACCTGATAAAATTCAATAGATATTATTAATCAATCTCTTTATGAATAAGATATGTGGCATTTAATTATAAACAATTTAAATTAGACTAATACATATAATTAAGAGTCTGCATATAAATAATATCTGTTAAAAGGAATGATAGCCATGGATTATAGGAAGATACAGTTACCACGTGAAATACACACGGGCCCAGGGATAATAAGAGAAACAGGAGCCATATGTCGTGATTTAAGATTTAAAGGTAAAGTAATAGTGGTAAGTGGTACGAACACCACTAAAATTGGTGGTGAGGATGCTATAGAAAGTTTAGGGAACCATGGTTATGAAGTTGAAAGTATCATCATTAAAACAGCTTCTATGAACAGTGTTTTGGAAGTTCAGGACATAATTAAAAACCATTCCCTGATTCTGGGAGTTGGTGGGGGTAAAGTAATTGATGTGGCTAAACTAGCCTCTACTAGATCTGGTATAAACTTCATAAGTGTACCAACCGCAGCATCTCATGACGGAATAGCTTCACCAAGGGCTTCTATTAAAAATGAGGGAAGTAGTGTATCTTTACCTGCAGAATCACCTATAGGTGTCATTGCAGATACTAAAATAATAAGTAAAGCACCATTTAAGCTATTAGCAGCAGGATTTGGTGATGTTATATCTAATCAAACAGCTGTAATGGACTGGAAATTAGCACATCGTCTTTTAAATGAAGATTTCAGTGATTCAGCAGCGGCATTATCTTTGATGACTGCTAAAATGACCATGGAATCTGCAGAAGCAGTTAAAGAAGGACTGATAGAAAGTGCAGAACTGGTAGTTAAAGCTTTGATATCCAGTGGTATGGCCATCAGTATAGGAGGAAGCAGCAGACCGGCTAGTGGTTCAGAGCATAAGTTCTCTCATGCGCTGGATATGGTGGCACCTAAACCTGCACTGCATGGTGAACAATGTGGTATTGGTACTATTATGATGATGTATCTCCATGGGGGTAACTGGAAAACTATTAGAGAAGCACTTAAAACTGTTAAAGCACCCATAAATGCGAAAGAATTAAGAATTGATCCAGAACATATTATTAAAGCCCTCACTATAGCTCATAGAATCAGGAAAGAGAGATACACTGTACTGGGAGATCGGGGTCTTACCCAGGAAGCTGCTGAAGCACTGGCCAGTAATACTGGGGTTATTTGAGATTTAAAATGTTATAGTTTTTGTGGAAATTATCATGGAGAAGAATATGATAACTCTAATTGGAAACATTCTAGCAACAGAAGGACTTGAATTCATACATTGCGGACCAGTACCTGCCTGTGAAAAATGCAGATTCAAAAATACCTGCATAGACACTCTAGAGGAAGGTCGGATGTATAAAATTACCCAGGTCAAGGACACACAACATCCCTGTGCTGTTCATGAAGGAGGTAAGGTTAAAGTTGTAAATGTTGAAAAAGCTAATATTAAAGCTTTAATTGATTCTAAGATTGCTTTTGAAGGTTCAAATATTGTATTCAATCCACCATTATGTGATAAAAAATGTGATCTTAAGCAGTTATGTACTCCAAATGGTCTTTATGAACATGATCGCTGTAAGATAATTAAAAATATAGGCAAAGCCCCTATAAAATGTGCTATAGGATTAGATCTGCATCAGGTAATCCTGGAATTATGAATGGATGCAATAATCCTAGAATAATTCAAATTTAACTAAAAAAATAAGGAATAATACTATGAATCTTAAAAAACTCGCCGGATATGAAGCTGCCAAATTAATAGCTGATGGAGATGTGGTTGGTTTAGGCACCGGATCCACTACACACTACTTCATAGAAAAACTAGCCCAAAGAATAAAAGAAGAAGAAATGGAGATGTTAGGAGTACCTACTTCTTACCAATCATCATTTCTAGCTCGCGACTTAGGGATAGATTTGACCACATTGGACGAGCACCAAATCGATATAGCGGTTGACGGGGCCGATGAAGTAGATCCCCAAATGAATCTAATAAAAGGGGGAGGGGCTGCCCATACCATGGAAAAAATAGTAGACAGTGCAGCGGAAAAATTCATAGTTATAGTGGACGATTCCAAATTAGTAAATGAATTGGGGAAATTCCCAGTACCAGTGGAAGTAATACCCCCTGCCTTCAGGGTGGTAGGGGAACGATTGGATGAAATAGGTGGAACGGCGAATATAAGGATGGCGGAGAAAAAAGACGGACCGGTCATCACAGATAATGGTAATTTTGTGTTGGACGCGGAATTTAACAATATCAAAAAGCCAGAAGAACTGGAAATAACACTTAACTCCATCCCCGGAGTAGTGGAAAACGGAATATTCACCAGAATAGTTGACCAAGTACTGGTTGGTACCAGTGAAGGTTTAAAGATTATTAATAAAGATTAATTGAAAGTACCGCAGCTGTTATTAAATAACATTATAAACCCTCTGTAAATGGAAGTTTAAAAAATGAAATTTGAGATACACCGGTCAGGGTTTTTTTTACAAGCGATTATACTATTTTTAATTCTCTTAGATTCTATAATCATTTTTTTATCGATTATCTCCAATTTGAAACTATTGAGCCTGGAATATATTGCTGTGATCGATCTTATTGTGTCAGTGGTTCTATTGATATTATTCCTATCTGCAGTTTTCACCCAAGATAATAAGTTAAATTATATTAAACGAAATCTGCCTCTGATTTTTAGTTTTATTCCTTTTTACTTCATTGGTTTATTCACTGGTTTAGTTGATTACATCTTTATAATCAGACTATTGAATATACTGAAGCTCATAAGCTTATACCTATTCGCTGATAAATTCACTAAAGAGGTTCTTAAATATCAGGAAAAAACCAGGCTGGTATATGCTTTAGCCATATTTCTTTTAGTTTTATTCATCTGTTCTTTTATTTTCTATGAGGCTGAACATCTGGTAAATCCACAGGTAATTAACTATGAAGATTCTTTATGGTTTGTTTTACAAACAATAACCACCGTTGGATATGGGGATATAACCCCTGTAACGGGGGTTGGAAGGGCGATGGGGGTCATCTCTATGTTAAGTGCTCTGGTACTGACCAGTATCATCACCTCAGTTGCTACCTTCTCTTTAATTGAAAAGTTCAAAACAGGCACAGAAAAACTCACAGAAAGAACCAAAGAATCTGTAGATATGATAAATATGAAATTAAATGAAATTAATGATCATTTGAAAGAAGTGGATAGATCTAGAGATATCGATGATATAAAAACTGATCTAAATGATCTTAAAAATGAAATTGATGAAATTAAGGATTTTATTCTTAAAAATAAATAAATTAGTAATTTACTTTAGGATAAAATATTTCTAGCTAAATAATGAAACAATCAACATGGATTATGAACTTTATTTATTAGTTCTGGTTTTAACAGGGGTTGGTGTGGGATTTACCACTGGACTTTTAGGGATTGGTGGTGGGTTCATAATGGTTCCCATACTCTATTATCTGCTGATTAACATGGGATTTGATCCCACCCTAGCAATAAGGGCGGCTTTTGGAACCAGTCTAGCAATAATCATACCGACTGCTTTAAGCAGTGCAATTGGCCATTATCGTAAACAACAGGTGGATTTAAAAGCAACTCTTTATATGGGATTATCTGGTTTTTTAGGCGCCCTGTTGGGTGGTTACATAGCTACTCATATCCCTGGTGATCTATCCCGAATTTTATTTAGTACACTTCTCTTATTAGTAGCGTTCCGGATGCTTTTATTTAAAGAATCTTTAAGCTATGGGGATAAATTGGATAATGTTTTATTATTCCTAGTGGTGGGCTGTTTTGCTGGTATAATGTCTGGTTTGTTTGGTGTTGGTGGGGGTATAATTTTGATTCCGGCAATGGTTTTATTTATGGGTTTTAATATGAGAGAAGCTGGAGGAACAAGTAGTGCAATTATTATTTTAACCTCTATAGGTGGTATATTAGCTTACGTACTTAATGGACTTCAGGTAACTGGATTACCTTCTAGTTCAGTAGGTTATGTGAATCTATTGCAGGTGTTGGTTATTGTTTTATTCAGTATTCCTTTAGCCCAGATTGGAACATGGGCTTCTCTTAAACTGCCTGAAAAGCAACTCCGTTATATAGTCACTGTTTTAATGATTTATATATCCCTTAAGATGATGGGGATATTTAATTGGTTAGGGTTGCCGTTATAATTAAGAAAACATAGTATATGGATTTTAGTAATATATATGCATTATAGATAATATTAAATTATGAATTACTTTAATAAAATCTGTCTTGTTATATTAATAAAAAAATTGTGAATAAAATGGATTATACATGGTTTGAAGCTGGTTTATGGGGCTTTTTAGGGGGATTTGCTTTATTATTAGGTGCCCTGACAGGTTATTATATCAAAATACCCCAAAAAATAATTGCTTCTATTATGGGTTTCGGTGCAGGTGTTCTTATAGCTGCCGCTTGTTTCGCCCTTATTGAAGAGGCGTACCAGTTAGGTGGTTTTGATTCTACCATTGTAGGTTTTGCTATGGGAGTTTTAATTTTCACCGGAGCAGACATTTATCTGGCAAAAAAAGGAGCTAAACATCGTAAGACTTCAGATAAAACGAAAATATCTACAGAGTATGATGAGAGTGGATCAGCAATAGCTGTAGGCGCAGTCTTAGATGGTATACCAGAATCAGTGGCCATAGGATTAACTATAATCACCGGGGGGATGGTGAGTATAGCAACAGTTGCAGCGGTATTCATATCAAATATACCAGAGGGTGTATCAAGTTCGGTTGGAATGAAGAATTTGGGATGGAAGAAAAAATCTATTTTCGGATTATGGTTTATCATCGCAGTCATTTGTGGTCTGTCTTCTCTAGCAGGTTATAGTATTTTCAGTAAATTTCCTCCAGATGTAAATGCCGCTACACTGGCATTGGCCTCCGGTGCTTTGTTAACCATGATAGCAGACACCATGTTACCGGAAGCGTTCTCTCAAACTCATCAATATACTGGATTAATGGTTGCTCTGGGATTTATACTCTCTTTTATACTATCCATGGGTTAATTTTTAATACTCCTAAACTGAAATAAACATTCTTAAATTATATTAAGTCATTATTCTTATGAGTTTGTTCAAAAAATAATATCCAATGATTAGAAAAATTATCATATTCACACATTAGATACTTAAATGGTGAAGAATATCATTCAATTTGTAATACTTGATCTATAATAAGGATTATAATATCCATTTTACACTTGAAACCCATGTCTTATCTGCGAAAAATGACTTCACGTACAATAAAATCCTTTTTTAAAAAGTTAGTACTTACATCGATTTATTTTTACTTTTTACCTTAATATATAATATAATAATTTCATGCTAGAATAACCTGTATAAAATAATACATGAGAGGATAATCAGTTTAGGATAATATAATACTAGAATAAACCTGGAATAATTCTTATTCGTCCCTTCTATCTTGTTGCATTAAAATTTTCAAGTCCAGTATCATGGTCCAGGCCTCTTCAACCTGAGCAGAATCATCCCCTACACTCAATTCAATGAATTTATCCAGACACTTTATAGCATCTTCATATTCTCCCATGAACCTTTTAACTGAGCCTTTACCTGCCCAGGCCAGGGAATTATTAGGATTCAATTTTAAAGCTTCATCAAAGCATTCTAAAGCTTCTGGATATTTTTTTAGATTGAAAAAAGCAGTTCCTTTGTTGTTCCAAGCGTCATCATTTTTAGGATCAAGTTCCAACGAATGGTCAAAGCAGTTTATTGCTTCCTCAAATCTCTTCAATGCACCTAAAGCTACTCCCATATTGGACCAGGCTTTAATGTTATCCGGTTCTAATTCAAGGGCAACTTCAAATGATTCAATTGCATCATCGTATCTTCTAGCTTGGGAAAGAGCAACCCCTCGATTATCCCAGATCTTACTGTTGTTCTCATCCAATTCCAGAGCATTATCATAACAGAAGACAGCTGCCCGGTATTGTTTTTCCCTTAAATGGTTGTTACCCTCGTTAATTAATGATCTAATTTTTTCATGTTTCTTTTTTGAATTATTGGGCATGATTTGAACCTTATGTAGTTAATATTTTTATAAATTTATTATTCAACTTTTTTGGCTTAGTATTTATTATTTATCTGTTTTGCCAGGAGTATCGTTCTTCTTTCCAAGGATCTCCGTGCATATGATAACCGTTTGATTCCCAGAATCCTGGCTTATCTTCTTCAATAAACTCCACACCGTTTACCCATTTGGCACTTTTCCATAAGTATAACTGCGGAACAACCAGTCTCAGTGGATAGCCGTGTTTAATATTTAATTGCTTACCGTTATGGTGGGTGGCGAATATTACATCCTCTTTAAAAAAATCTTCCAGGGATAGGTTGGTGGTGAAATTTCCTTCTGCATGGATCAGGACATATTTAGCCTGGGGTAGGATGTTTACTTCCTTTTTTAGGACGGAGGTACTTATTCCCTGCCAGATATTGTTGAGTTTGGACCAGCTGGTAACACAGTGTATGTCCGAGAAAACTTTAATCTGGGAGAGTTTTCTGAACTCTTTTAGGGTGTATTCTTTCTCCTCACTGACTAAACCGGTAATTTTGAATTTCCAGTTAGATAAATCTATTTTAGGAACTTTTCCTGCGTGTAGAACCGGCCATTTATTTATTTTCTTCTGTCCTGGTGGTATTCGAACTTCTCTTTTAGTATCCGGGCTAATTATCACTTCTTCATCTTCAAGAGAAGCCTTTATAAACTCTTCTTCTTTACTTTTACGGCCGGGACTTTTAAAGAATTTCATTTCAATCTGCTATGTTTAATTTGAAAAATTGTATTATAATATCCTTTTTATGGGATTAGTAAATAATATATTTAACAAATTTTTGTTCTATCTGTATAATAATTTATAAATATTTAATATCAAGTGGGGTACTTATATGATATTATGGATGAAGAGGAAGATATGGGAATTTCCTTTGACCTGATCTGTCCTGAATGTGGGGTGGGTAATCCTAGAGGGGCTACTAACTGTCTAGTTTGTGATAAGAATCTGGAAGATACCATTGCTTTTATGGAAGATGACTTCTTTGATCTGGAGATAACCAAGGATTGTTTAGTGGAGTATCGTAAGACATTCTGGGGTACTGATAGAACAGGGAAGATCAATAAATATTTTTTAGATAAGATCAAGGACATAGAATTCGGATCACCAGTTAATCGTTTTATATTTATATATGAAGATAAAAGGGTGGTTATACCTTTAAGAGATGAAAATATGGAAGTTATAAGGAATTTTTTCAAGAAAGTGGAATAGATTATTTTTTATTATTACGATTGTTATTGAGTAATTAATATATATCACTTATGTAAGAGTAATACCATGCAGAGAAATAATGGGAAACTGGTGGAGCTCCCGAGAGAAGGAATAGCTTTAATTATTACGGATATTCATGGTAATTTAGCTGATTTTAAAAAGTTCATGAACATATGGGGTTCATTCGAAGATGAAGAGGATAATCATCTTATTTTAACAGGAGATTTCATCCATGCCATGGGTCTTGAAAATGATAAATCAGTGGAGATATTGGAGTATGTGAAATTCAAATATGAAAATAGCAAAAATTTCCATGTTCTATTAGGAAATCATGAATGGGCCACTTTATCTAATAAAGCCCTTTTTAAGGCGGGTGTAAATCAAACTTATAATTTTGATGAGCTTTTAAAGGAAAAATTCCAAGATGATTGTAAACAGAAACTGGATGAGTATATTGAATTCTTCAAAGCACTACCCATCGCAGTTCGCACAGATAATAGAATTTTCATCAGCCATTCTGGTCCAGCCCATAATATTCATAGTCTGGATGAAATAGCCAACATCACCAGTGAAGGATATGATAATCCTCAATTATTGGAGTTTTTGTGGAGCAGAAAAGATGATTTCAATAAACAGGTTTTAAAATCTTTTCTGGAAGCAGTGGACTGTAAAATGATGGTAGTAGGTCATACACCGGTGGACGGAATTAAAGTAGTATATAAAAATCAACTGATTGTATCCTCAAGTTATGGGAAGGGAAAGAAGGCCTATGTTGAACTGGATCTGGAAAAAGAGATTAAAAGGAGCAAAGATCTCTTGAAAATGGTTAAATATATAAAATAAACTTTTTTCATGTCCCTAATTCATTATATTTAATACTTAATGTTTTGGCAACCATTATTTCATCACCGTCATCCAACCTATGCATTTTTGAATTTGTGAGTTCCATACCATTAACTGTGGTGCCGTTTTTTGTATTCAAATCCTGAATATAGAAGCTTTTATCTTTTCTTATGATTTTGAAGTGATCTTTTCCAATGAAGTATAGTTTGTCTGGAGAAATCACACCTATAAAATCTTCCCGACCAATGGTTTTCTCAGCTCCGTTTACGATTATATTATTATTATTGGGAAGTACCAATTGTGCGTGTGATTCATTATTAGTTTTCATGCGTGTTTGGGTGGTTTTCAACATTTTGGATTGTGGTGATAATCTTTTATATATAGATTCCACCAGCACCCCGGCAATGATGGCCATGATCAACGCAATAACTATTTCTTGGGTTTCATTTTGAAGCCAACCGTAAATTTCGTTCAACTTCCAGATAGTGGCAAAAGCTACTCCAACAGCTAATAATACAGTTATAATCCCAAAGATTTGTTTTTTATTCATTTTAAACCATTGGATATTTTCTTAACTAAAAATTTCTAATTATTTTTTAGTATTATCTGTTATTTACGTTTTTTTATTTTCATTGAGTTCTTCCGGGCATATTCATAGCCAAGTTGATATCCCAGTTGATATCCTTCATGATAAGACTTTAAGCCCTGTTCTTCTTTCAATTTTTCTATTAAGTCCTGTATACCATCTTCATATCCTTTACTATACTGGTCTTTAGTTTTTTGAGAATTTATGAAAGAGATATAATTTTGAATTATGAACTGGCCTGTTTTTAATGAAGTAGATGTAATTTTTCCATCACTAACAGTTCCTATTTCATGTTTAAGACCTATTTGAGCTTTCATCAGATCATCACTATCACTGATGGTGTTAACACTAACCCCTGATTTAACATCCATTAGAGAATTGCTGTTGGGATTGGAATTTTCATCGAAGTCCCTGTTCACGGTTATACCAGGATAAGCATCTCCCTCATCACCCATTATGTCTTTTTTAATCTCTTCTTGAACTTCTTCTTGTTTTTTAATTTCCTCTATAACTTCATCTTGTCGTAAAAATGACCAATTTCTCTGTAGTGCTTTTTTCCCATCGGATTGTTCCAGGGTAATGCCAAGATGTTTTGGATCAGAGTTAGGAGCCTTATGAATGCATTTGGTCTCATCAACGTGCCAGATCAGCAGACCGCTTCCTGGTAAATTTCGGTCAAATCCCTTTTGCTGGCGATTTTCTAAAAGAAAGTATTCCCCTCCATCTGTTCCAGGTACTTCCATTTTATATATAACTCCGTCCTTGTCTATAACTGCTGGTATTTCCATGTTTTGGGGTATTTCCTGGATCTTTTTTGGTTCCCTCCAACCCAGGTGAACTTTACACCAAGCACTGGGATGGGCTGGTGTTTTACCCTCATTGATATGGTCGCCATAAGCCATTAGACACCAGCTTCCTACTATGGGTCCCATCCTCTCATTATAAAAGTCATGAAGCCCCAATAAATGACCCATTTCATGGCAATAACATCCTAAATTCAATGGACGTTCAGGTATCAGGGCGTATTTATCTGCAAATATCCCTTTCTGCAATTCTATGGGTTCTGATAGCTGGCCATGATGTGGTCTAATATATTTTTTAATATTCGCTTTAGAATCCTGACCGAATCCTGCATAAATTACAATTAAATATTCAATCTTACCATCCTTTGCAAATGGCGTAAAATCAATACCACTATCTTTAGCCTGCATAATGGTTTCTTTCACCAGTTTCCTTGCAAGAGGATAACGTATATTCACTGCTTCATCAATATATTCTGTAATATTATTTGAAGCAGTATACCAGTTTTCATTTATTTTTCCTATTATATCCAGCTGATTCCAGGATGCTTCTAAATAATAATCCCTCATACTCTGGTTAGAACCTTTATTAAAAAGTAGTTCCTCAAATTCCGCTGAATTATGAATATGTTTAACATCTTTAAATTCAGTTAAAAGAACCAGAGTATTCTTAGTACCGATTACTGGGTCAATTTTTTCAAAAGGACCTAATGAAAGAGGAGCAGCTTTAAGGGAACCATACTGAGCTTTAACTTCTTTTTTATGATCCTTCATTATTTGTTTTTGTTCTTGCCATCTCTGCTGCAGAGCATGATATGTATTCTGGTCCAACCCACCCCGATAATGGAACTCTGATGGGTCAACTTTTTTATCAATTAATTCTCGGGTTTTATTGAACCTTTTGTATACTGAAGGATGAAGAAGCCTTTCTTGGCATATATCATTTTCTTCTTTTAAAATCAGATCAACCCCCCTTATTCTAAAATATATTATCCATATATTTGTAGTACTGATTATTATACTTTTTTTCAATCATCTTTAGAAGATATACTGAGTACTGTTATATTTAGTGAAAAGAGTGAGATTAAAACCAAATAGAAAATTTAATAAGGAAAGTGAGTAGATATTATCATAATGGAGGGGGATTATAATGGCTGAAGGAAAAAGAATTAAAGAATATAAAGAAGGATATGACGACGCAATAAAAGATATAAAAGAAGACAACAAAAATGTGAAACTTTTTGTAGAAGGCTATAAATCTGGATACCGTGATGGGTATACTGCAGCCATGAGTGAATTGAAAAAGATGATGATGGGCAAGATGACACCAGAGATCAGACAGCAGATGGAAGAAGGTGCTGAACCATGGCCATGGATCTGGCCTTGGTAAACTAAAAAAAATTTCATTCTTATTTTTTTTAAAATTAAAAGAATTTATAACGTTAATATCTTAGAAAAAGGTGGGGTTATTGAATATTAGAAGGGATAAACTAAGAATCAGCATCCTTTTTTTAATATTCACTTATTGTTTATTTTTTTCTATTCACATTGTTTCTGCACAAGATGATGGATATAAAGTTTTATTTGATGAATCAGAACCATATCCTGGGAAATTTTTCACCATAAATAATATTGGAACCTATGGAGCGTCTGGTTTCGCCACTCTGTTGCAGGATAACGGCTATAGTGTTTCTAGATTGACAGATAAACCTATAACCCCTGAAAAACTCAGAGGTTATGATGTATTAATAATAATGGGTAACTATCGTAATTATACAGATGATGAAGTAAATACCATTAAAGATTTTGTAAAAAACGGCGGTGGACTGTTTTTAGTAGCCACTAGCTGGGGTAATATTGATGGTGGTGAGAATTTTGCCTTCAATAAAATTGCTCGTAGCTTTGGAGTGTCCTTTGCTAATAATGAAATTGTTACTGATAATGAAAATTATATTTTCTTTAAAAACTTTGTATCGATTACTGATATAAAACCCAGTCCACTGACTAATGATGTTTCATCCTTTTACTATATTATGGGTACTGATATTAAAGACCCAGGTACATCTATGGTTGTAGCCTATTCAGATAATGATTCCTTTGGTGATCAGGGTTTCACCACTCCAGATAATGCAACTACGAGTAACTTAGAAAAGGATGTTAATGAAAAAACAGGTCCTCTTCCAGTAATGTCTCAAATAGAATATGGTAAAGGAAAGGTGGTTTTCATGGGAGCTGCAGGTTCCTTTATTAATTCATTCCTTTATCGGGATAACGCATGGAAATTGGGGTTAAACACAGTTAATTGGTTGAGTGGTCAGCCTATACCTACTTCTTATAAGACCAGTGGTATAATTCCATATAATTTACCTGATTTCTTATATAGGATTATAGGAACAGTTTTATTAGCTATAATTCTGATCACAGGTTTATTCCTTAAATTAAGACATGATAAAAAAACAGAAAGCGCTTTAACCAAAATAGAATCCATTAAAAACTGGAAATTCCGCTCTCTCATAGCAATAAATGCAGGATTTACAGTTTTAGCCGGAATAATTTTTATTCCCATCAACTATTTCCTGTTCGATATCACTATGGCGATGTTTTACGATCCTAATTTAGGTTATACCTTAATTATAATCGGTGCTTTATTCATATTCTTCATGGGAGTGATATTATATAATATAATAACCCGACAAATTCTCCTAATAAAATACAACTACTTCAACATCATCATTTCACTATTCTTCATTGGTTTAACAATATTATTAGGTGATGTGTATGGTTTCCCATTTATGCAAATTTTTACTGTGGGTGGTTTGATTCTATTAATTCCCCTGGCGGTTAATTTATGGTTCCACAGAAATTATGGGCATTATCTTATTATTGAGGGTAAAGAATTCGATCGTCTGGAGAAGTTATCTGCAAATGCATTACTCTACGAATTCAGAGCCATTTATACAGATTTAGATTATCTAGGTGAAGGTGGTTTTGGCCGTGTATTCAAGGCGGTGAATAAGAATGGACAGAAGGTGGCTATAAAAATACCAAAAACCTTTGATAAAAGAGCTGAGAGGACTTTTATTACTGAGGTTTCTAATTGGAGTCATTTGGATCATCCCAATATTGTTAAGCTTTATGATTTTAAGATTCTACCAATTCCTTATATTGAGACTGAGTTTTGTCCAGATAAATTAGAAAAAGAGAAAAAACCATTAAAAGAAGCAGTTAACATAATTTATCAGGTTGCTAAGGGTTTACAGTATGCACATGGAAAACATATTATTCATGGGGATATTAAATTCTCTAATATCCTTATCAGTGATGATGTGTATAAGATTTCCGATTGGGGGTTAAGTAAGCTTAAGACTGACGAGTCTTTGAGTTTATCCGGCGCTACCCCATCTTATGCTGCTCCTGAACAAATTTCCCATGATTTTGGTAAATCTGATGAACGTACAGATATATATCAGTTGGGAATTGTTTTTTACGCTCTTTTAACCGGAAAGTTACCCTTTAAGGGTGAGGTTTTCCAGATATACAGTTCCACCTTGACCAAGATGCCCACACCCCCTATGGAGATCGACACCAATGCAGAACCTGTTAATGATATAATCATGAAATGTCTGAGTAAAAACAAAGAAGACCGATATTCATCCATGGAAGAATTAATAGAAGCACTGGATGATTTCATAGCCAACGAAACCATTTTATATGATGATAAAAAACAGAAAGATTAAATATTTCATTCAATTTAATCTAAAAATATAAGCTTCTAATATTAAGGGGAAATTTTTTTGAACAGACCACATGTAGGGATCATTGGTGGATTAGTAATATTTCTGGTTATTTTATCGTTCATTATTTACAATCATTCTGATTTTGATACGCAGTTAATTGAACAGGTTAATAATAATGTCCCTGCCGATAAATTATTTATTCAAATAGATGAAGAAACCGAGAAGATGCAGATTAATGCGAAAAGACGTTTAGATGCTATTATGATGGATAAAAGAAATTGGGGAAATGGTAGTTTTGCTTCTAAAAATGATTATCAATTATATGTATCCAGTTATGAAAGTGAGATGAAGATAATTTCCGATTATGATAGTCTCCGTAAAAAGTTTGCCAAAAGAGAAATAACCAAAAGGGAGTTTTTAGATCAGATAAAAATTATAAAAGAATATTTCAAGTTATATTCTTGATATCACCTTTGACTGTTTTATAAATAAATATAATTTAATTTCCAAGGGTTATTTAAAATGATTATACATACTGATTTGGGAGGCAGACCAGGACTAGATTGTGGTGGTTTTTGCCAGTTTTGTTTTTATAAAGACGTAGATTTTAATAAATTTCAACCATTTGGTTGTATTAATTGTCCTCCTTATCGAATAGGCTGTAAAAATTGCCATGGGTTAATTAACCGAGTAAAAAATATATTTAAATTTCCCCCTGTTGTTCTTTTTGATTTGGAAAGAAAAATAAGGCAAATAGAATTATTAGATCAATTAAATAAAGACCTTAAGATTGTAATTACTGGAGGAGCAGATTTATTTTTTTATCCTTATCTTCATCAACTTGTTTCGACCATAAAACTATCCGATTTTTATTTACATCTTGGTTACACCAGTGGTAAAGCCATAAAAAATGGAATGGCTGAAAAACTGATAACCCAGGGTGTTGATGAAGTGAGTTTTTCTGTTTTCTCAACAGAACCGGAAATGAGAAGGAAATGGATGAATGATCAAACTCCTGAAGAGTCTATTAAAGGTTTAAAATTATTTGGTGAGAATATCGAACTTAACGCATCTGCTGTAGTTATTCCGGGAATAAATGATGAAGAGCAGATCTTCAAAACCTGTGCAGACCTTGAAAATTGGAATGTTAAATCATTCACCTTAAGAAGATTTGCTAATTTTAAATATCAAGGCCTTATTTTTAATAATAATAGTGTAATGGAGGGTATAAATACCCAAAGCTATGAAGAATATCAGCGGCTGGTCAGGAAAGTTTCTAATGAATTTTCATTTAAGGTGTTAAGCTTCCCCTTCTATGATCATAAAAAAAATTTCCCATTCGCCATTTCTAAAAGGAAAAACATGAAATATCTAACTGAATTATTACCTGTTAAGTCAGAGGCAACCATATTAACCAGCAAATTAGCAGCGCCTTTCATTGAAAAAATATTTAATGCTATAGATGAATTGAATCTGGTGAATATAATTAGTTTAAATAAGGAAATCGCTGATTTAATAACTAATGAAGACCTGGATGCTGTTGATCGCACTGAACTGAAAAGAAAGATAATCATCCCTCCTGGAGCTCTGGTTCATAATAAACAGGCTGAGAAGACTTTATGTAGAGATGGTGTAGAGAGAAAAATCATCAGAGGTCCTAAACTTTTAACCCACCCTTACTATGAAGGCATAGAATTTAACGAGATAGAATTAATAAATTATGAATTGAAGTCATTTAATGAACTAATTAATATAATAAACCTTAAATAGGTCAATTATATTATAATAATTATTGAATTAGGATTAACCACAATGTTTATATATTATGTTTAAGTAAGTATTAATGGGTGTGTTTTATACACACCTCACCCCCCCTTTAATTTTAGCAAGTATTAACTTAACAAATGACTAGTGGCCATTTTTTATAGGATAACTTTTTTGTACATAGGTATAAAAATATTTTACACTTGAACCGTAACTTATTTATATGATGAGATTGATCAATAGTTATTGGTGTGTACTCTTCACACCCAACCCTACTATGTTAAGAAGATTTCAACACTCACCCATATTTTTTCTGTTGAAAATCTTCGAGCTTCCAGAGATGCAAACCCATAGTAATATTTTTTCCCACCTACACACCTCCTATCTCTGGAAGCTCAATCCCCCTAATGTAATAAGAATTCAATAAAATATAATATTAATTTTTTTTAATTCCAATCTTTAATAGGACTACAATGTTGGAATAAATCTTAAAATAAATAAAAAAAATAGGGGATTAAGCAATCCCATTTTTCTTCAAGAGATCATTAACGTACTCTGAGGATAGGAAGAAGTTGAAACTTCCCGTGTTTCCAAAACCAAGGACCAATACTCCTATAACCTGATTATTAGAATTTAACACTGGCCCACCACTATTACCATGATTAACTGCGGCGTCGGTTTGATAATAAGTTGTTCCCTTGGGTGAATTCCTCTCAGCACTGACGATTCCTTTAGTTAAAGTGGCGTTAGCCATGCTCTCTAAGAACTGTTTTTGATTACCCGTGGAAGCAATATACTGGGCGAACTCCATCTGTTCCATGGGATAACCATAAATAAATACTGAGTCACCAGTTTTAGGTTTCTGATTACTTATGGGCAATGATGGTAAATTTGCAGGAGGATTATCCACTTTCAAAAGCGCTAGATCTTTTTCCTGATTATCAGAAGCAGAATAATCAACTATCTGTGCCAAATAGTTTTGATCGGTCATGCTATCTGGAAATGCAGGACCTGCAATGTAAATATCTAAATTTGAGCTGGAAACTTTTACATTTCCATTGGTAATGGCATAATCGGTCAGATCATCCAAATCGCTTTGGTTTAATTTACTCAGGGTAGATGGGCTTTTTTCTTTTAAATAAATATAAAGTGCTGCCTGAGCCACATACCAGTTGATATCTTTCTTTTCCATCTTCCTGATGGTGTTTTTATTACGCAGATCATAGGGATCTGAAACCACGTGAGCTGCTGTAACTATATAACCTTTGTTGTTTACTATGAAACCTGAACCACTGCCTAATGCATAATAATCAACAGTAACAGGGTAAGTTGATCCATTGGCTGTAACAGTGGCAGATCCAGACACCGCTGGGATCACCGCTACCGTCGCAGCCTGAGGAGATACTAAAAATGATGGTAGAACAAAATAAGCTACTGCTGCACCTACCACAACCACAGCCACAATGATTAATACCAATAATTTAAGATTGAAACCTTTACTCTTACTTCCGGATGCAGGAGGGGTTGAAACTCTTTTTTCACCCAATACAGGTTTATCCGTCCCTACAATTCCTGATGATGGTAATTCTTTTCCACATTCATTACAGAATTGGGCTCCCTCAGGATTGGGAGCACCGCAATCTGGACAATTCATAACATTCCCCCTATTATATTGATAAATCTCTCTCTATTTAATATGAAATAAATACTTTATCTTTCTAGGGTTCAATTAATTCTATTTCCACACCATCTGGACCATCTAAGAAGGCTATTTTCGGACCTCCAGGTTCACCGAAGGGTCCACGTGTTAAAACCACACCTTTATTTTTTAATTTAGCTATTTCAGCATCCATATCATCAACTTCAATACCAACCATATAAATACCCTTCTTACCCTCTTCACCCTCTATAAGTTCAATAGTAGCCTCTCCTTCATCTTTATAGAATGCAATGGTTAGACCTGGTCGGGGACTGAATTTTCTTACTTCTTCTAGTCCTAAAATTTCCGTGTAAAATTTGGCGGATTCGTCTAGATTTTCCACAGCTATAACTGAATTTTTCACTTTCAAAACAAAACCTCCCCATAAACTACTCAATACTAAAATTATATAAATCATAATTAATATGGATATTTATATGTTCCACTACCATAAGCCGAAAAAAAGAACAGATCAACCCATAACCTGCCAATGCCAGGAAAGAGCTGTTAAAAGACCGGAATCAATATTAAAAAAAGTACAGTGCAGAAAATGTGGGAAGATATTCCGTACCAACCAGGAAAAGGAATTATGCTTTGATTGTGGTAAAAAGAGTTAATTTAGACTATAAGATTTTGATTATAAATCCCTTTATTCATCCGTTATTCAATAAAAAAAAGAGTAAAAAATAATTATTTTTTATATATACCAACGGTTCCTAATCCGATTAAGGATAATGCGAATACTAATAGGTTAAAAGGTATTCCTGTGTTTTGCATGGGTATGGTTGCCGCGTTTAATGGTAGTTTGTTGATGGGGTGTAAACCATCATCTCCCTTAGAATCGGTTATATGGATAAAGAATATCTGAGTATTGGTTGGTTCTTCATTCCCAAGCCCATGATAATTAAAGATTAATGTAGTTAGTCCTTTTTTTAATGTTTCGAAGGTGAAAACTTCTGTACCACCTGCACCGACTATAATACCACCACCATTATCTTGGGGTATGTACTGCTGACTGATCAATTTCAGATATTCGGGGTCATATTGCACATCCCAACTGTAGCCTGTGGAAGGATTGCTATCTAAAGATACATTAAATTGTTGATTTTCTTTTAAATTCTTAAATGAAACATTTGTCGCTGCGAAACTTCCTGCGATTAGGATATTAAAAAGTAAAAACAGAGTAACTCCCCATAGGATGTATCGTTCCATCTTTATTCAAATCACCTCCCGTCCATTTGTAAAACAATATTCCTAATTCAATAATAATAGTAATAATATAAGCTATTCCCCTTAATTAATCTATTGAAATTTAATTAATTTTATAATAGTTTACAAAAGGGAGTGGGTTGGGAGATGATAATGCATACAAATTAGAAACATCAATCTATTAGAGAATTTTTGTATATTTTATAGATCACAATAATAAAAAAATATCCTAAAAATAAAAGCTGAATAATTAGTTAAAAAATAAATGCGTGGTGGGAGGTAGGGTTTATATCCAAAATAGAGGTAGTTATGGATTCGGGGCAGCTCGTAAAAATTACACCCTTACCTCCCATTAATTAATTTAGTATAAAAAATAGTATATATGATTATACCAAAATTATGCACAAATTAGGCCAAAATTCATAATCAATGTGCATAATACCATAAACTATAGTCCTTTGACCTGGGCCAGGGATATAAAGACAGAGTTTGTTAAATTAAAGTCAAAAAAAGTTTTTTTTAAGCAATTTGTGTCTTAATATTTTTAATTTATAAATTTTTATTTAGAAATAAAATTCTTTTTATATTTTTCTTGTGAGTTAATAATCGTTTTTTTATTAAATTATATATTTTAGATCATTATTGGATTTATTTAGTTTTTTAGTATTAGTTTTAGTAATATTTTTATAATTTAGTAAATAATTTATAATTGGTGACTGATTGTTGAAGTCCAGGATTTTGATTGTTGAAGATGGGATGATTGAGGCTACGAATTTTGAGCAGTTATTAAAATCTTCAGGTTATGATGTTGTAGGGATCGCTTCAACTGGAGAAGACGCGATAACGAAAGCAGATATCCTGAAACCTGATCTAGTTTTAATGGATATTATCTTGAAGGGCGATATTGATGGGATAGATGCAGCAGAACAAATAAAAGATTATCTTGACATACCTGTGGTTTATCTTAGCACCCATTCAGAAAAAAGCACAGTTAAACGAGCTAAACTCACATATCCATATGGATATATAATTAAACCGGTTAATATAGCTGAGTTAAGTAACACCATTGAATTAGCCCTTTCTAAGCACCAGATGGAGAAGAAATTGAAGGAAAGTGAGGAACGTTATCGTAATATTGTTGAGACTACAAATGAAGGTGTTGCTATAGAATCTGATTTTAAGATTGTTTTTATTAACCAGAGAATGTGTGATTTGTTGGGTTATACGGAAGAAGAGCTTTTAGATCATAATATTTTTGAATTAGTAATTGATACTTATGAATTTGATTTTGAAAATGATTATAATAAATTAAAAAAAGGTAAAAAATTTAATTTCACTTCTAAACTTCGCAGAAAAGATGGTTACTTCATATTTACATTAACCAAACTCTCACCATTATATGATGACCAAGGAAACTATTATGGAAACCTGACTATGCATTCCGATATCACTAAACAAGTAAATGCTGAAGAAGCTTTGAAGGCAAGTGAAGAGAAGTATCGTACCTTATTTGAAAGTTTGTCGTTGGGTGTTGTTTATCAGGATCAAGATGGTTTTATTATCTCTGCTAACCCTGCGGCAGAGGAGATTTTAGGTTTAACTTTGGATCAGATGCAAGGTAGATCTTCAACAGATCCCCTTTGGCGGTCGGTTCATGAGGATATGTCTGATTTTCCAGGAGAAA
>JAJFTX010000104.1 GCA_021372715.1 Methanobacterium sp.
TTCCCGATAGATATGCTAATATTAAGGTTACTATGATGATCAGGGGGATTACTATTATCCACCGGATATTCTGGAAGTTAAGCTCATTCATTATAGAATTAATAAGTCCTGCATCTATTCCATATGGGTTTCTGTTTATTCTTCTCTGATTTCGGGTATTATAGATCCGATTTTTTAAGTTACTATTGAATTGAGCAAACCGATTTTTTATATTTAATCGGGGTAAGGTGAAGACTGATTTAAGTTTACTGGTTATTATTTCTTTTTTTGTCTTCTTTTTAGCTATTTTTAGGGGCTTCCATTGGGGATCTATTATATCTAAGTTCTCTACGTATCTTAATTTACCTCCACATTCACATTGGTTGGTGAAATCTTTCACCCGTTCATCTGGTACTAGTTTATAGTAACCCTTGCATTTGCTGCAAATTAAATAACCCACCGATAATCACCTGTTTTAACAGTTTTATGAACTAAAATTTATATCATCCTATTTTATTAGAAAATATTTTCTGTTATCGTTATTCTTACTGAAATCTCTAATCTTAATCCTTATGACATGATTTAAAATTTTTTTCATTGGTCAAAATCTCTATAGTTTTTCCTAATTTATCTCCTTTTTTTAATTATAAATAGCTTAATAATCTTTTTTTTATTTATAAATCATGATTTTAATTAGATAATAAGATATTCAATATTTCACATCTTCTTCGGTTGATCTATGAGTATGGTGATGCAAATATTTATGTAAGTATTCACTGATTATTATTTAAGCATATTAATAAACGAAAGGGGAGGTGAAAAAGTAAAATGAATAATATGCAAACTATAAAAAAAGCAATAATCATCACACTTATTATTATAACCGCATTCATATGCATTGACACAGTATCAGCAACCTGGAACACTGAAACCGTAGATAACAGTGGAGATGTAGGTGAATACCCATCAATAGCCCTGGACAGTAATGATTACCCCCATATAAGTTACATGGACAACCTTTACAATTGGAATTTAAAGTATGCTGAATGGGACGGAACCCAATGGAACCCTCAGACTGTAGACAGCGCTGCACAGGTTGGTTTTGATACATCATTAGCTTTAGACAGTAATGGCAATCCCCATATAAGTTATTTAGATGAAAATAACCAACAATTGAAATACGCTTATTGGGATGGGACTAATCCCTGGTATACCACAAACATCGGTTACGTTGGAGGTAATGACTGGCAGGGTGGAGGTACTTCCATAGCCCTGGACAGTAATGGTTATCCTCATATCAGTTACTACAGCTATGCCAATCAAGATTTGATGTATGCCTACTGGGATGGTATTATTTGGCATACAGGGATAGTTGATGGTATTGGTACCAGTGTGGGTAGATTCTCTTCATTGGCCTTAGATAATAATGGTTATCCACATATCAGCTACTACGATCAAACCAATACAGCACTGAAATATGCTATATGGGATGGATCCAGTTGGGATATCCAGGAATTAGAATTCAGTGGAAACGTTGGCCAGTATACCTCTTTAGCTTTAGGTAGTAATGGTTTTCCTTACATCAGCTACTACGATGCCACCTGGGGTGATTTAAGATGTATTTATTGGACTGGTAGTTTCTGGTTCAATGATCTAGTTGACGATAACGGAAATGTAGGCTGGTATACCTCACTTAAACTGGACAGCAACAACTATCCTCATATCAGCTACCAGGATGTAACCAACAAAGCACTGAAATATGCTTACTGGGATGGAGCCCAATGGATTACTGAAACCCTGGACGATTCTGTAGACGTACATTACACCTCTTTGGCTTTAGATAGTAACGACAATCCACACATCGCTTACTTCGACGGGACCAACACAGCACTTAAGTACACCTACTGGGTTGATGATGTCTTAAATAACGTCACCAACACCAGAACCGGTATAAACTACTTAACTATCCAAGCAGCCATTGATAGTGTGTTCACTTTAGATGGTGATACCCTCACAATAGGGGCAGGAACCTATAATGAAGATGTTTTAGTTTGGAAATCTCTGAGTATACTTGGTGAAAGCATAACTAACACCTTCGTTAACAGTTTCTACATACCCACCAGTGGCAGCGGTACTGAAATAGCAGATTTCACCATAAACGGAGGAACAGGTGAAGCAGTAACCCTGATGGATGCAACAGACTGTGCTATTCATAATAATCGGATTTCTGGAGGTTACAGTGCAGGAGTAGCTTTGGTCAATTCCTGTGAAAATGAAATCTACAATAACCAGATTGATGATACATTTTCAGCTAATTATTATGGAATCTACCTGAACAACAGTGACTATAATAGCATATACGGTAATCATATAGCTAATTCCATCTATGACGGTATCTGGCTATATCAATCAGACAACAACACCATAGAGTACAATAATGCATTATCCATTAGTTCAAACGGTGAAAATGGTATTCTCTTAGAAGAAAGTAACTATAATACCATCAATAATAACTTCATACACGATAACGGGCTGGATGGTATACATATAATCAATTCAGAAGGGAATGTTATCTCCAATAACGATATATATGACAATGGTGAAGACGGAATAACTGTAAGCAGCTCAGACTCTACCGATATCAGCGCCAATTATATAT
The DNA here is from genome assembly GCA_021372715.1 of Methanobacterium sp. GTDB lineage: Archaea > Methanobacteriota > Methanobacteria > Methanobacteriales > Methanobacteriaceae > Methanobacterium_A. Next base: position 2,639 of record JAJFTX010000104.1, read on the forward strand.
ATCAGAACTTAGATGATGGTGTGGATGTATATTACTCAGATGATGTTGAAATAGTTGGAAATCATGTATATGATAACCTTTGGGATGGAACCTATATTTATAACTCCCCTAATGCCATGATAGCTTTCAACTACATATATGGGAACACAGTCAACGGATTAGAAATAGTTAACAGCAGTGATTTCGATGTAGCAGTAAATATAATCTATGAAAACGGTGCTAATGGAATAGAAATCTTTGAATCCGATGATTTCGTAATAGGCGGAAATAGTATCTACAACAACAATGGTGATGGTGTGCAGATCGATGGTTCATCCAGTTTCACTGTAACCAATAATAACCTCTACCAAAATGTGAATGGAATAGTAGTAGATGAATCTAATCTGTTCAGTATAGAAACAAACGATGTATATCTTAACACAGATGATGGAGTTGAAGTTAGTAACTCAGAAAATTACAATGTAAGCTATAACAACATCACCCAGAACACAGATGATGGTGTATACATCTGTGAAGGATCCACGGACTTTGAAGTTACCGATAACAGTATCTATGAAAACGGTGATGATGGTATCGATGTAGAAAATAGTTCAAATGGAACCATAGATCCTAACTCCATCCATAATAATCTAGATAATGGAATGGAGATATCTGACTCAGAATCAATAGATATCCTCAACAACGAAATTAACAATAACACAAATAATGGAATATACACCAATAACTGCAGTGATCTTTCCCTTATTGGAAATGATTTATTCAGTAACGGCCATTATGGGATTCAAATCTTGAACAGTTCCAATGTTGAAATAGATGATAATCTAGTGACCCTTAACAGTTGGGATGGTATTTATCTGGGTATTAGTTCAGAAATAGACATCACCAATAACACAGTATCCAGTAATGGAAATGCTGGTATCGGAATGACCAGTTCCAGTAATATCAGTGTCTTAGAAAACAACATATTCAACAATTCTATTGGAGTAGGAATAGGTGCTAATTTCTCAGATATAAATGTGAATTTCAACCGCATCGTTGATAACACTATCTGGGATCTGTCATTCGCCAGCAGCAACGATGCAGATGCAACATTGAACTGGTGGGGTTACAACGACGCAACTAATGTAGCCGCGCAGATAAATGACTTTGGGACAGGAACTCTAACTTGGGATCCCTGGATTGTCTTATCCATAAGTGCTATTCCAGTTAGTGTGGGTATTGGTGGTACTTCTACCATAACCGCTGACTTACTCCATGATAGTGATGGGTTCTATCACAATCCGGCAAGTGGTGTGATTCCATATACTGGTTCTGCTAACTTCGTAGCTACAACCTTCGGAAGCATAACCAATGCCACCAACTTCAGCAACGGTGTAGCAACTGCTACCCTGACTAATCTGAATGTTGCCGGTAATGCCGTGGTCTCATCCACAGTTGACCATGCAACAGTAACAACTACCGTTGTTGTAGTGCCTGGTGCAACTATTCCTCAGATAGTCACTGCAGCAGGTATAGTAAAAGCGTTCTACGAGTTACACGGTGTTTTACCTGTTAATGTCTTGGTAGGCACTCAGACTTTGACTATGCCTCAGTTCCTGTACCTGTTGGTCACTGCTACTGGTAATGTGAATGTGGGTAACCTGAACCCTATAACGGTTATAGCGGTCAACCCAGCACCAAGTCCAAGTGGTAGTTACACACAGGGTAACCTAGTGAAAGCATCCTACCTCACTGTCGCGGGTAACATCAGAAACTTCATACTAACCAACGGACGAGCACCCAACTACGCACAAACCAGTCTAGGCAAGATACCATTCACTAAACTGGTCTACATGTACAGTAAAGTGATGAACTTCTACGGAAACATCATACCAGCAAGACTACCCAACTACGTCTACATCTAAAAAAAACAGATATAAAGGAAAAAAATATTAATTTTCCTTTTTTTATTTTTTAAATTAAAGATTGATATCCGTTTCTTTCCAGTAATCTTTTCAGACCCGATTGGAAATCTTTTAATTGACATATCTCAAAATCAGTTAAGTTAGATTGTTTATTTTCATCTAGTTTAAGGAGCTCTCTTATTTTATGGTCTAGATCTCTCCATTTATCCACTAATTTATCAGATAGTTCAGGGAGTATGATCAAGAGTAGGAAGGGCTGTTCTACAGGGTACTGGTTTAGATCCTGGTTATGTTTTCTTATTTTTATCCACTGGGTTAGCATGTACAGGGGGAATAATCCCATGACTTTCTGGGGATCTGGTGAGCTTTCCAGTTCAATGGCTAAAAATGGTTTTTCCTTATCCAGTGCCAGTATGTCTATGGCTATCTTCATCCGATACTTACCCATGCCATCCTTTGGTGGGTATGGTTCGTTGAATGCAGAAATACCAGTTATTCCTTTGATCTTTGTAGCATAAGCATTATCCCGTATCTTTCCCGGTAATAGTTCATTATAAACTTTCTCTCTGTCTTTAGCTATCTCTTTTAATGTTTTAGTCATGTTTATTTCTCCTGATAAATTCATAATACAATATAAGTTAGTGGTTAATAAATAATATTAATTATTATTATACTATTTAAAAAAGAAATTAAAATCAAAAGAATTAGAATTAATCTAAATAAAAAAAATGAATAAATATTATCTTCTTAATTAAACATGAGAACATTAAAATATTATCCTAATCTATTATTTAAAAAATTTAAGTTCCATTTCTCCTTCATTTATTATTATGTAACTGTTTTGAATTTCTTTACCATATTCATCTACCCATGATCCGGTGTTAGCTATTTTATTATCCTTCTCTAAGAAGGGTATATGGGTATGTCCAAATATTAATGTTTCATCTGTTTCTAAGCCTAAGAATAGGTTTTTAGCTGTTGATGTGGCGAACTTATGCAGGTTTTCCATCTCCGCCCTATCTGATGGTTTGAGTTTCAGATCATCCACTTCTTCTTTGGATACGCTTTTAACGGTTTTCCAGAGTTTAGAGACAAAACTACCTCTTTCATCTGAGTTCCAGCACATATCATAGCAGAATTTTTCATAGGTTTCCAGATTAAGGTCATAATTAACCAGTACTTCCATTTCATAGCCATGGGTGAAGTAGAACTTATCATCACCATCTTCCAGTCTTAAGATCTTGGAAACCTGGAAAGGGTAATTATCGGCGAATTTTTCATACCATTCCAGGAAGTAATAATCATGATTACCGATTATGTAATGTATATCTCCTACATTCAGCTGGTATATCTCTTTGAATATTTCCTGGTTTTCTATAATGGCTTTTATACTGTTTCTTCGCCAGAAATCGAAGATATCACCTAATAGAATTAGATGATCTATTTTTTCTCCTTTAATTTCGTCCATAAATCGTAACAGATCGTCCTTATTAGATTTTTCATAGCCAATATGTATATCAGAAATTGCTAAGATCATCACTATTATCTCCTATAAATTCACAGAGTTTCTTTTATAATTTTTTATATCAAATCTTATCTCTTATAACTGATTAAGAGTTGAACTTTTTTTTTTTACCTATTATTCTATTTTTCTAAGTGAATAATAACCCTTTAAAGATCTCCTAAAAAAAGACATCTAAAAAATATTAATCTAATACCGCATAGAACCCATCAGTATCGGCATATATTACTTTGAAACCATTCTTTTCAGCTTTTTCTGTTGTTTTCTGCAGGAATTCCCTTCCCCAAGCGGTTATGGATTCTGAACATTCTATACTGTACCATCGGTAAGTGCTGTGATTATAAAGACCATAGATAGTGCTGACCAGTGTTTTCAATGCGTTCTGTCTGATATCTAATATCTGCCGTTTCTGGGGATCGGTGGATTCCTTCATCAGGGCTTTAAGTCTAAATCTATTGTTTAAGATTTCTTTAGTGACTAAGGGTATGAAACCAGTTGGTTCTTTTTTGAATTTATAGAAAAATTCAGGTGCTATATGACAGGTTTCTTCATCACCATCCTCGGTAAGGGTGTCGGGGGAGATGTTCTTGGCTATTATGATGCTGGGATATAGACTTCTGAAATCGAAGTAGACAATATTTTCATGGAGACCCGGGAGTGGTTCTTCCACGTATCCTCCCACCACATCTCTTAAATAATTTCCAAATTTATTAGGTACCATATATCCATATTCATAGCTTTTACGGATAAGATACCACTCCACCAGGTATCCGGTACCCCTCCGGGTTACGTCGAATAATGGTTGGCCCACCAGCCGGCAGAGCTCTATACTCAATCCTAGCATTATCGCACTGATCCGGTCCATGGCTTGGGTATCCTCCAGGGAATATCTGTAGAGTTTCTCCAATTTTTCACCATCATCATTCCAGCAAGCGCAGATCTCCTCTGCAGGGAAGTCGATTTTATCCTCCCCAAAAAGTTCTAAATAAACATGTTTCAGGGTGTGGCTGTTCAGTTGAAGATGTCGCCGTACGATCTTATAGAGATCAACATGTACCCTTCCCTTGATATACGCGGTTTTCCTATGACTGGTTGTAAATTTAATAGGTGATCCATCCAAACCTAGATTAAGTTTCATACCATACTTCTGGGCACGTTCTTTTAAGTAGGGAAAATCGAATTTATCTGAGTTGTAACCGATGATTATATCTGGGTTTTCGGATTTAACGGTCTCTGTAAATTTCTGTATCAATTCCTTCTCTGAGGGAACGGTTTCAACATAATCAGATATTGAATTTTTAGTGGTAAATACCCGAGATAAACCCTGATTACTGGAGAAGCTGATGATGATGATGGGATCTTCACTCAACCTTGGCACGCCCTGGGGATTGCAGGTTTCAATTTTAAAACTCAATATATTTAGCAGAGGCAAAGAAGATTTAATCTGTTTAGGCTGGTTTTCTATACTGAATAGGCATGTTTTGCCGGGATAGTTACGGATTACTCTTCCCTGAACCTCTACCACAGATAAGGGGAATAGATCATTATCTATGAGATATCTACCCTGCAATGGAATATCATGTTCTCTGATATCCTCTACCGATCTTAAATTCTTTATTTTCTTCCGTATAGGGAATATGTCTCGAGTTTCTTTGAAAGTGATTTTAAGAAATTCTTTTTCCTGGCCTTCTTCTTTTTTATGAACTTTTTCTATCTTATCTGGTTTAAACTGGTTTAGATCATCCCTGCATTCTTTAATATCATGGGGTAGGACGTAGATGTAGGGTTTGAATTTTCTGTCATAGGCGATAATGGATCTTCCATCAGGGAGTTTGCCATATAATCTTACCACTGCAGTACCCTTCTGGGTAACGTAATCCAGGTCCAAAAGCACGAATCTCATTGTCTCCATATAGCTTAGATTCTGTTTAAACTCTGTAATATAACTTTTTAAAAGAAATTATTACTTCTCATACGCTCTCTCCCGCAAATGGTATTAATTTTATCGACAATATTACTTAACCCCACGGGGAGAAGGTGGAATAGTATATGAGAGTGAGTGAAGGAGTGCCCAGAGGAAGATTTGCAGAACTATACCATCCAGAAATGTTCAGTGAAGGTGAAGAGGTCATTGTATTTACCCGGGATGAATTCAACCGCACCTACTCTTCCCTGGGTGAGCAGATAGCACATATTAATAGAACCTATCTGCGACTGGACCGGGATGAGGACTGGAAGTTAATAGGATATTGGCCCCGGATACTGGAGCGGGTACACATCTTGGATTTGAATATGGATCAGATCTACAAAAACCAACCCCTGCAATGCTATCTTGATGCATATCTCTACCCTACTATTCATGGTTCTGATGAACCAGCTGCTGTGTCTGAAAAAGAAGGCATAAGTATAAGCAAAGTTTCTGGTTTTGATCTCCTTTAAATGGGTATTTTATGCGTTATAGCTACGGTATCATGGACCAGGGAAAGATATTGTTATACCATCCCCAATTATTTCTGAAAGAAGATGACATTCTAATCCTCCCCAGCGAAGAATTTCAACAATGGCACGGTGATTTAAAAGAACTTATAGACGGTCTGTATCAGATAAACTCCCAGTCCATGAATAAAACAGTAGAAGAGCTGAACTTAGTAGCAGGCGTATTAGGTAGCATCGTTGAGGAATTAGAACAGCTTTTCAATACAGTAAAAGTATCTAATTCTCACTACCAATATATTTCAACTATGGATGAGGATATCAAGAAGCGGAGAGAAAATTTCTACAGCAATGATATGAAGAGATGTGATCTACGAATCCCGGTTAAACCAGAGATCACACCAGCACTGAAAAATCTTAATATGATGGAACTCTTAGAATATGCTAACCAAAAATTATCAATCCATCGGAAGGATTTTGGAAAATTTCAAAGAAAAAAGAAAGAATAATTCACCGGAATTAGATTATTGGAAATCCCAAATTCTATAACTATATTTTAGGGAATTAAATCTCTTACATCAATATAAAACTGTTCTTTCTGCAATGATCCTTTAAATGATTTGGCATGTAATGACCATTTCTCAACCATGGGGTTAAAAGGTTTCAATTCTGCTAATAGAGGGTCTTGAGGGTCTAAGGTAACTAACAAATAACTTTTATCTTCTGTGATTAATTGATTGTTATATTCACTGATCAGTGATTGTATGGCTTGGGGATTACTTGTATTGAAAGCATGATCAAAGATCATATACATATTGAAAAATTCCCCTTCACTCGGAATAAATGGTGATCTCATAAAATGTTGGATGATATCATATATTCCTTTCATTATTTTCCATGAAAATGGTTGTTTGGTAAAACAAAATTCTGCATAGTTGGAACAATCCCATAAACCACCGCATGCCACTATATCATTTCCCTGCTTCACCAGGTTAAAATTACCCTTCCCCGAGGAACAGAAATTATTGATAGTAGTTTGGAAACTTTCTTCGCTGTAAGGTTGGAAATGTTTCCAACCAGAGTAATAATTATTGATCAAATTAATTGTTTCTAATATATTATGGGAGGTTAAGGGTTTGATCTGGTAATCTTCTGATAATTCTAATCTTTTATGGGTTGATATTGCTGCTGAATTTATATCTAATAGTTTATTATAACCTAGTGAAGAGAATAAAGCTTTTGATGCTTTATTTGGTTCATATATGTAACAGTATATGTGATCTGGATCTGATTCTTGGATGTTTTTCTCAATTTCATCTACTAGTTGGGTGGCTATTCCCTGTCCTTGATAATCTGGATGGACATTCACTTCAGCAAGATAAATATAATTCTCTTTTTGATCTTGTTTTTTTGTCCAGCCTATCCAGCCAACTACTTGATCATCCTTTTCTGCTACAATAAGATGGGAATTGTCATATAAATCATACCTTGACTCCACTCCCTCTGGTTTAAATACGCCCATGGCACATTTATCATCCCCTTGAGGACACAGTCTTTCAATATCTTGGATAATGTTTTTATCCTTACTTTCAAATGGCCTGAGTATAACCATAAATAAACACCCCCCCTTTATTCATCATTTATGGAGTAAAAAAATATTAAGTCCTCCTTCAGATGGAAATTCTATTTTTTTATTATATTTTTCATTGAATAAAAAATGTTGGTATTTACTAAATTAGATTTAAAAAAATATGTATACAGAAAACCCTATATGTAAAGTATTATCGGACTTAAAGAACTCTTAGAATAGTTAATCCTTCTCCCAGTAAATATCACCTTTCAGATCGTTCCAGGCATCCTTTCCTATCCAGAATAGATATTCATATTCCTCTTCTTCATCAGGATCATAGAATGTATCATCCTCATCATGAACCGAGATATAGCGGAAGTCCATTCCCCGGGCGGTTAGTAGAATACTGAAGAATATGGCTGATTTTTTATGATGGAGTTTTAGTAAAACCTCTTCATCTTGTTTAACGAATTTTATATGCTCACCAATATCTTCCATCAGCTTTTAACCCCTCTAACTCCTTCTAATAGAAGTTAAATAATTTTTTGTGTATAAGTTTTAAGGTTAAATGTTATTTCGTTCTTCTTTTTATTCTAAATATAATTTATGTTGGTAATCTAATATAATCTTTTATTTCTTCTGATTTTTTTCATTATTTGTTTAATTAAGCCTATTTATTACTCATATATCAGATTCCACGCTTTCATAAACAAAATAAATAGATTTTCTTTATTATCCTTCTAGTTATAAACAGAATTTCAATAAGAAATAATAACTTTTTGTGAAATAATTCACCAAAAAAAATAAAAAGTCTAATATTTTGTGAAATAATAATAATGTTTACTAATATAAACACCTATGGGGGTGAAAATATTGTATAACTACTTACCATTGACTGCAAGTCTTTCCATGTTTATGGTATTACTGGCCCTGTACTCTATATTTGTTCTACAACAATATGTAGCTAGTAATTTAGTGGTTGCTATTCTGTTCGCAGTAATTTTTGGACTTTCAGTTTTTAGAATCAGAATCAGATCAAAAGAGGATGTAACTCCAGTCACTGCCTAATTAATCCTCTTTTTTTGTTTTCTATTTTTAAATTTATATTAATACACTAAACAAATACAGAGGTATTTTTTTAATTAACTATATCTTCAGGATAATAGATCTCTGTTTTATCTTTTTACTCATCATCAAAATAACAACCTAATTAGTATAGTTTCTTGATAGAGTTTTTCTTATAATGAATTGGGAATAACTGGGTAATGATTGGGGATAGATTTTGGAATAAGTATATTATCCAAATCAGGATAATAATAGAATTGGTTGCTAGTTTTCGCATTAATCTCGGGAAATAAGTTTCCCGGGGTAATGCCTTTTTTTATTTTAACAATTTTATCTCCGCACTATTTTAGAATTTCTCTTTTTAATCTTATTTGAATTAGGGAAGAACTGGGTAATAATTGGGGATAAATTATGGAATAAATATATCATCTAAATCTGGATGATCATATAAATTAGGTTACTACTCATAATAATAATGTTAGTAACCACTAAATGCCATGAACATTTAAACATTCACCAATTACTAGAGCATCGGTAAAGAATCATATTAAAGAACATTCAGGGTAATACAGGTTGCACTGATAAAAACTGGTTTATTAAGGCATTAATTAGTTAAGAAGTGAAAAGGAGGTGAAAAGGATGAAAAAAATTGCAACCATGTTATTACTGATGGTCACTTTTGGTATGGTATTCGCAGGAGCAGCATCTGCAGGAGATGTAAATACAACAGTTTTAGATGAAAATGGAAATCCAGTAGTTGTAACCAATCCTGGTGATAATGTAGCAGTTGAAGTAAATGCATCAGCAAAAGGAACTGCAGTAACTGACCCGTGGGTGGCTGTTAATGTAACCCCTAATTCTACTCTTCAATTACAAGCAAATAAAGCTGTTATGTGGTTTAACGGTGTCATGTACAAAAACGACGACCCAGTATTTGGTGGCTTCTTCTTCTGGTGGCAACAAGGACAGGAATGGGTTTGGGACATCGGACAAATAAGTGATATGGACGCCAATGATAATGCTCAACTTATAGTACCGGCTATAGTCAGCGGTGTAGGAAAAATAACAGTAAACGCCAACTTCATGGAATTTTATCCCAGTGAAGCAAGATCAATTATACTGGACAGCGACAGTTACAGCTTCTTATCAGTACCATGCCCACCACCATGCAGAGGTGCAACCGTGCCTATGCAGACCACTGGTTCTCCATTAGCTGTAGCAGCTCTTGGATTACTCAGCATAATCGGTGGAACAGTCTATGGTAAACTCCGATAAACCTATATTTATTTATTTTTTTTATAAATTATTGCTTTTTTTATCTTATCTAGAAAAATACATTCTCATGATATAAAAACCCTTTTTTAATAAAAACTGATAAAATAAGGTTTTGTTATATCTATAAACAAAAATTTTATATGAGTTAACTCTACGCTAATACGCTGCTTATAATTTAAAATTTTAATATGTTTTAAAACCAGAATGAAATTATAAAGCAGCTATTAAATCAAATAAACTAACTAGATTCTGGAATAATTATTTATATTTAATTTATTAAATTAGAATAGTAAAATAATAATTAGGTCGTTATTAATTTTTTAATCAATACAACTTATCTATGGTATTATATGAGAAGATTGCTATGGCATATAATTGCCGGTACTAAGGGAGGGTATAATCGAGCCAGGATTATCAAAAATCTTGAGGAAAGACCATATAATGCCCATCAACTAGCAGAACTATTAGATCTAGATTATAAAACCGTGAGACATCATATAAAAGTACTGGAGAAAAATAAATTGATAGTATCTTCAGGAGATAGTTATGCTAATATGTACTTCCTATCCGAACAGTTGAATAAAAACTTGGATAGTTTCAATGAGATTTGGGAAAAAATAGAAAAATAATAAAAAAAATAATAGGATTTGGAGAAGAATGTTATCTGTAATAGTTCAACCGGCAATTTCGATTTTTTTAGTGATTTCCCGCCCATTAATTGGGTTATTAGATATCATAATAGCAGTGGGTAATATAATACTCTTAATAGTTTTACTTTATATTTACTGGGGAAATTACAAGAAGATCAAATCAGAATTCACCCTGGGTTTGATTCTATTCGCCGCACTTCTCTTATTACAGAACTTTCTGTTCAGCAGCTTTCTATTGTTTCATGAGGCCTTCCGTGTGGAAGCTATAGATCTACCCCTATTCATATTAAATATAACCGAATTTCTAGCACTGGCTATTCTACTTAAGGTAACCTATTGAATATACTTTGAATTTGGTAAACATTCGGGTAAAATTTTATATATATTTAAATCCATGATCACTTAATTGTAGTTTTAGCAAACTACAGAAGGGATATCATTTCCCTTCTTCCACCCCATTACCCATATTAATCACCTATTTTTTACTTTTTTGATGGTAGTGTTATCTGATGTCTGATTATAATGCCTCCCGGGCATCTAAAGTTTTACAGGAAATTTCAGGACAGATCAACCACGATAGGATTAACTTTAGGGAATTTTTAGCATCATGGGCATTACCTTTTAATAGTTTTTAATACGTATAAAATCTTTAATTCAATTTTTTGGTATATTTTGGGAGGTATTGGGGTCTAATTAGGGAATAATTACTTAAGTTATCATTCCAGATTAGAGCTAATATAAAAAAGATTTTTTCAGTATGATATTATAATGGGAAGTATAATTGATGTGGGACTTTATTTCTTTAATTTTAAATCAGAATATTATCTTATTCTATGTAATTAATCATGGATTGGATAATAATTTTTTTGATTTTATAATGCCCCTTATCACTAATTTTGGCAGTATTTTAGCATGGATAGTGGTCTGTGCTGTTCTATTTATATTTGGTGGGGAGAATGGGAAAAAAGTAGCTATACTTGGTTTAGCCGCACTATTTTTAAGTAATGTTCTTGTTTATCTTCTTAAATTGATAGTTGCTGAACCCAGACCATTCCTTACTTTACCCCATGTTGATCTTCTTGTCTCAGAAAATGACATATATTCTTTTCCTTCAAGCCATACAGCATCTTCCTTTGCATTGGCTATTATAATCGGGCTTAAATATAAGTTAAACTTTAAAGGGATAAATTTACGTTTAATATATCCTTTATTAGCTTTTGCAGGGATTGTAGGTTTTTCAAGGATATACGTTGGTGTTCATTATCCCTTTGACATTTTATTCGGCGCGCTGGTGGGAATTTTATCCGCTATCCTAGTATTGAAAGTAGGGAATAATGTTCTGGTTGATAAAATAGTGCATGTTTGCGTCTTGGATGAATTGGAAAGATTCTGAAGTTATTTATAGTCAATTTACAGAGAGATCATATCTTTTTTGCTTAAAAAAGTATTATTTTTAAAATATGGAGGTTTTTAGTATTAAAAATTCACGTTTAAAAAGATTTACTAAGAGAGCTCTAAGATTAGGTGCGTTAATATCTCCTTATCTAGGGTTTTTGTTCACTATTATATTTCTATTACCCTGGATTAATGGTAATTTAAGATTACATAATTCAAATGAAATTT
>JAJFTX010000042.1 GCA_021372715.1 Methanobacterium sp.
CATCATAGCCAGTTCAGGATTACTCCTTAAAATTCCCACCACATTTCTTAAGGCTGGATCTGATTCAGGACCCAATACCAAGTCAGGGGCTGCCAAGAAGTAAAAGTGTAGGGCATGAGACATTATGTATTGACCTAAAAGTAATAATTCTCTTAATTTTTTCGCTGTTTCCGGGGGTTCTAAACCAAATACTTGATCAGTCGCCTTAGCGGCTGCTAAATGGTGAGAGGTTTGACATATACCACATACTCTTGGTGTTATTCTTGGTGCTTCTTCAACAGCTGCACCTTCCAGGAATTTTTCAAATCCTCGAATTTCCATTACGTGGAAATGAGCGTCAGAAACGTTTCCTGAATCATCCACCTGTACAGTGATTTTTGCATGACCTTCAATCCTTGAAACAGGAGCTATTTCGATGTTTTTCATGATATCACCTATTTTTTCACCAACTGCGGAATGAGGGAAACCTGTTTTTCTTCCATGATGGTGCTTCCAATCACAAATCCGTAAATAATGTGTCCTATATCATATAACTGGTTTTCAACTTCTTTTTCTGGCATCTTTGAAAGGTGAGCAATTCTTTTGATTACTCCGTTGTATATATCATGGCTTGGTTCTCTCAAGACGTCCAAGGAGGGACCTCCACATCCATGGCAGGGCACTCCAGCGGAGGTGCAAAGACCACCGCAACGACCTAATGTAACTGAACCTAAACAAACGTATCCTTGGCTTAGGAAACATTTTCCTGGTTCTGGTTCGCCTTCTATTCTTCGTTTAATTTTATCAAATTCGACATGTTCCATTTGGTTCTGACAGTCTGCGCAGACACTCTTTTTAGGTACATTGGGTGCTTCGTCATTAATTAATGGAATTAATATGTCGTGGGTTAATTGTTCTTTTGGAGGGCATCCAGGTATAAATCCATCAATTTTAATGAAGTCAGCAGCAGGATGTACAATGCTTAAAAGTTCAGGAACAACTTGATTTGGTAAATCAGCTGGTTCTGTACTGGGGTTATCTTTGAAACTTCGAGAATTAACTTCTTCTGGAGTATACAAATCAGCCATTCCAGTAATGCCTCCGTAGCATGCACAGGTACCATAGGCTATTAATACTTTTGATCTCTCTCTTAATATTTCCAAACGTTCTTGATTCTCTTTGTTTCGGACAGATCCAGTAACAATGGCTATATCAATATTTTCAGGTATTTCTTTGATGTCCATTAGGACAGGTGCGGATACAAGGTTCGCTTTTTCAAGGAGTTTGGCTATATCTTCGTGTAAATCTAGTATGGAAACTTCACAGCCGGAACAGCTGGCCAGTGTTTCTATGGCGATGTTTACCATTATTTACCACTCCATTTGATGGTTAGGGTTTTAAGACATGCGTTGGGTCCAACGTGGTCTATGTCAATTTTTCCTTTGATATCCATAACTTCTTCAACTGCTCCGACCATATAACCATATAATAAGTAGCATAATGGTCCTTTTTGAGGTAAACCAGTTCTTCGTAGTGTTTGTCTGACAACACAGTCCATGAAAAGGAGTTTGATTACTACTTGGTCTCCTTCCTGGGTGGTGTAGCTGGATTGTCCTGATGGTTTCCACTTTTCAAAGTAGAATTCATGTCCTAAAACATCTCCCATTTCATCGAGAGCTTGTTCCAGATTTTCTGTTTTTTCCATCATTTTCGCTGATTCGTGACCCATACGTTTACCAGCTTGGTAAACAATGGCGTTAGCACCTCTTCCTGAAACTTGTTCCAGGGCGCTGGACATGGATCCCATGAATTTCATCAGCACATGAAGTGCATCTTCATAGTCATCCAGATCTCCACCGGTTTCTTTGGGAATTAATTCTGGTTTAAATGTTCCTTTTATCTCTTCGATTTCCATTTTATCCCTCAGATAATTCTTTCCAATGCATAGTTCACTTTTCGATCTATGTATAGCCTTTTTGCTACATGTATATCCTGGTGTTCCATGGCCTGGGCCGGGCAGATTTCGTGGCAAGAAAGACAGGCCATACAATCATCTAATTTTACTACTTTGGTTTTGTTTTTGGTTTCATCCATTTCATAGACGTCGTTTGGACAATCCTCCACGCAAGAACCGCATCCAACACATGCGTCTTCGTCTATCACTATATTTACCATTTAAAAACCTCTTTTGTTTGTTTTATTCAAATGGAAAAGATTTATCTTTTTAACCAAATCTTAACATCCTTAAAATTTAAAAAATTTATTGATAGTTCTATCGAATTCATACTATATAATTTTATTTAAAATGGATGGTTTATGTAGATGAAATATTTTGAAAAATATTTTTTTATAAATTACAATTAATGTTTAATTAGAATGAACTGGTGGATTTTAACTTACAGTGTGTTATCCATGCGGCAGATTTTTCACCCGGAGGATAACAAGTCATAAGAAGAAGCCTTTTCTCTCCTTCCAGTGAGAATCTTATGGGGTTGCTTTTATAGTCCCATCGTATATCATCACCATTAGAGGTTACTTGATAGGTATATTTCTTTTTCAATATCAGATCTTTAACTATCACCTCATCTCCCGGTTCAAGGTCCCCTATATTCCTGAAAATTCCAGAATAAGTAGTTCTGTGGCCTAAAATAGCGCATTCGCCGGGTTGACCATATGCTGCGCTTTCAGGATAATGATAAACAGAATCATAGGCGTTCACTGTATCTGATCTTATGGTACAATCTACATCTAGCTTGGGAATGATGAGTTCTCCATTATTTATGGCGAGAGATGAGGCTGTTGGATCCAGAGCATTTACTGGAGAGCTCATTCTCTCTTTATAAGCTTTTAAAGTATTTTGGGCATCACTTACTTGTTGCATTTTTTCCAAAATATCCAGAGCCATATTTAGAGAAAATATGATACAAACGAAAACAATTAAAACGGACAAAATCCGATATTTACGCATTATTTCGCACCATATATTCTTTTATTTCCTTAGCCAGTGAGGATTGATGGTCTAATACACTCCAGGGATCATGTGTCCATACATTTAATGTTGCCTTAATGTTTGTATCTGATATTTCGTATATCATAACTTTCGGCTTGGGATCTCTTAAAACCCAGTCTAGATTTAAAACTTTTTTTTCTATATAGTCCATTGCTTCATCTAGATCAACATCCAGTGGAAGTGTGATGTTCAGTTCAACCCTTCGATTCTTTACTGCAGTGTAATTTAAATAAGCAGCTGTAGAAAAAAGAGAGTTGGGCACGGTTATAATTTTATTATCAAAAGTAGTTAATGTGGTTACTCTAAAACCCATTTTAGTTACTTTACCTATCTGGTCTGATACTTCAATAACGTCTCCAACTTTAAAACTTTTATTTCCTAGTACAAATAACCCGGCTATAAAATTTGATAGAGTATCCCTAGCAGCAAATCCTACAGCTACACCTACAATTCCTAAACTAAGTATTAATGCACTTACATTGATACCCAATTCGTTGAGAATCAATACTACCGCGAAGAGAATTATGGTGTATTTGATGATTTCCTGTAACACTTGTATAACTGTCATTTCCAAATCAAAACGTTGACCCGTCTTTTTTAGGAAATAATTGATTATTTTAATGATTATAAAAGCCACGATTAAGATAATGCTAATACTAATGATATCAACTAAAATAGGATCAAATCCTTTTAAAATATTCTCAATAAAAGTCATGTCCGTTTCACCTTAAATGTCAGGAAATCTCGGGCTACTATCACGGTTTGGAAAATTTCTGATGCTTCTTTTTCAATTATATCCACATCCTGATATCTGGTACTGATATGAGTAAGAATTAAAGTTTTAACACAGGATTTTTTCGCTATTCTAGCAGCATCGGAAGCAGTTGAGTGTCCTGTTTCAATGGCTCGGTTTTTTAGAGCTTCATCAAATGTTGATTCATGAATGAGTACATCAACATATTGGGAGAATTCTACCATATTAGAAGAAGGTCGGGTATCTCCAGAGTAAACTAGTCGTCGGCCTTTTCTTTCCTCTCCCAGAACTTGCTCTGGTCTGATAATACCGTCATCTTTTTTAACTGGAATGCCTGCTTGCAGTTTACCAAAATCAGGGCCCGGATTTAAACCTAACTTCAATGCTTTTTCCTCTAAAAATTTTGGAGAACGTTTTTCTTCAATTTTATAAGCCACATTAGGAATAGAGTGTTCAGTAGGGATGCAGGAAATAATATATTCTTTTTGGTCTATTATAATGCCTGAATTTACTTCATGAGTGTAAATGGGGAATGAAAGAGCATAATATCCAAAATTCTTAACATATTCCATTAATTGAGCTGTAGAAAAGGGTCCAAATATGTGTAAAGGGTCTTTCCGGCCACGAAATGCCATGGACTGTACCATTCCCGGAAGTCCCAGTATGTGGTCCCCGTGAAGATGGGTTATAAATATCTTGTTGACCTTCATTGGACTTAAGCCAGCCATTAACATCTGTCTCTGGGTGCCTTCGCCGCAGTCCAGAAGTATTATTTCTCCAAAAGCCTTTAAGGCTATGGCGGGATGACTTCTCTGTTTGGAGGGGAGTGCAGAAGAAGTTCCCAGAAAGGTTAACTCCATTAAATATCACCATTAATTAAATCAGTATTTTATTATTAATTGATTTTATATTAAATTATAATTAATTCTTTTTTCTGAAATTTATAAGTATAAAATGATATTATCTATTTAATTATATATAGAAGAAATATTTTTACTCAAATAAGGCTTAAAGTAAATTAAAATACATTGAAATTATAATAATATTAATATCAATGAAGTCACGGTATAAACATGAGAACAGATATCAACTATTTAATCAATATAATAAATCAAGATAGGGGATTTGTTGATATAACCACTCAGGCCCTTGTTGAACCTGGATTAAATGTTAAAGCAAAGGTAATATCAAAAGAAGATGGTATAATTGCCGGTATGGATTTGGTCTCTACCCTTCTTGAAGAATATAAAATTTCAATATTAAAGAATAAAATTGACGGATCCCAATTGAAGGAAAATGAAATATTATTAGAGATGGAAGGTGATGCACGTTCCATTTTGACCTTGGAAAGATCTATTTTAAACTTCTTGATGAGGATGAGTGGAATAGCCACTTTAACATTTGAAATGGTAAAAAAAGCAAGAAAATTAAATCCAAACATAATAATTGCTGGAACCAGAAAAACCACTCCAGGATTGCAATTTTGGGAGAAAGAAGCTATTCGTATAGGGGGTGGTGATACTCACCGCTATCGATTGGATGATGCCATTTTAATAAAGGATAATCATCTAGCTTTAGTAGGGGATATAGAAACTGCGCTTAAAAAGGCCAAAGATTATGCGAGCTTCACCAAAAAGATAGAAATTGAGGTGGAAAATCTAGAAGATGCTCTTACAGCTGCAAATGCCGGTGCTGATATTATTATGTTAGATAATATGGATCCTAATCAAATAAAAAAGGTTCTAAATTTATTGAATATGGAAAAAGTCAGAGATAAAGTTCTAATTGAGGTATCTGGCGGAATAAACCCGGATAATATCTCAGAATATGCAGAAACTGGTGTGGATATCATCTCATCTGGATATATCACCCATTCAGCCGGTGTTCTGGATATGAGTCTGGAAATAGAATAATAATACTGTTCATTTGAAACTGATTTTATGTAATAATATATTTATATTTGCAAATTTTTTTGATAGTATTTGCTGATTTTTCAATAATATAATATCATAAATATTTTTAATTTTTTTATAATTTTTCATGATATCATTTCAAATCAATATTATAATTTCAACGTTAGCTTAATTATTTAATCATGAAAAGAAATTAAACTATAAAATTTTAATCTGAAATTGCATTTTAATGATATCTTTAAATACTTTCATAGAGAAACAATTATTAGTAAGAAAACTAGATGCCGAGGTATTATTATGAACAATGAAATGAATGAAAATTACACGGACTTTGATGATGAAAAGCCTGAAGATGAAATTATAGACACTGAAGAATCTCTTGAGGAAGAGGAAGTTGAAGACTCAGAAGAAGGAATGGAGGAAGAATCTTCAGAAGTAGATGAAGAAGAGGAAGGACTTCCCTTTGCCAAAGCAGAAGTGGTTCGTCTTATGAAACAGAATCTGGATAATGATAAGATGATCAGGGAGAGGGTGAAAGTAGAGATGAATAAGTTCCTGGGAGATGTTTTGGAAAAAGTATGCCAGCAGCTCAATGAATACCCCTATACCACCATTGAATATGAAATGCTAAAAGAATCTATATACCCTTACAAGAATATAGAAAGAATAAACGAAGAGAAAAAAAGAATATTAATGCATCTAGAGGCTATAAAGGCAGATTGTGATGCATTGAGTATGGATGTTAAAAAAAGCCTTAAATTAAAAGATGTTGATGAGGAGGATGATTTCAACACCCTCTAAATTACATTTAATTATTGATCGATAGTTGTAAAACCTGTCTTAAGGTTTTTAATCTCCTCTGGAGATAATTTACTCTTAATTGCATTTTTATCTTCAATCAAACTATGACCAAAGGGATCTTCAATAATTAGAGTAACTTTTTTATCCCCATTTCTTATACTATTTAATTCATCCAGTATTCTAACTGCGTTTCCCTTAGAATTCTCATCTTCTGCCCAGCTAAGAGCTGTATTAACTGCTTTTTGAAAACGCTCTAGAATACCTTCGATATTAGAAACATATCCTTGAGATTGTGGGCCTGGTTCTACTTTAAGACCTAATTCCGGTATTTTAATGGTAGCAGATTGTGATTTAACCACCCTGGTATTCATTTTTTCTTTACCGATGGTTAAATTGTATTTTACAGGCTCTTTAACCTCTAAACAGATTACATCAGAGTGTTTAAATCCACATTCCTCGCATTTTACCGTGGATTCCATAATCTCCCCAAAATAAGGTATATTTTCCGTTGTGGTTTTAAGTATAAGGGTTCCTTTTTCTTTGCAAACTGGACAATCGGCTTTCATATAATGATCTATCTCCGTTTTCAAGATAATTTATATTATTATATAAAATAATATCTTCCACTATAAAAAATATAATAGATAAATTAATGTAATTAGAAAAAAAATTATGGTTGCTCTTTATCCTTTTTAAATAATAATCCTTTCTCGTCCAACTCTTTTATCATTTTTTTCAAAGTAACTTCATCAGGAGCACAGATTTGATGACTATGCACATTATCTGAAAGATGATAAAGGTTTTCCAAGTCTTTCTTACGCTTAGGGTTTTGATTCAAACGATTAATAAAACGTTCAGCTTCAACAGGGTCGTAAACGTTAACCTTTCTTTTAAGTGGCTCACCAAAACCCGGGAGATAGTAGGTAACATCAACCAGTCTTCCACCATATTTGTTTATGATGATGTCGGTTAATTTACCAAGTTCGTCTACTGAATTTTGGAAGAGCAGGTTCTTACAAATTTGTTTAATTATGCTAAGCATTCTTTTAATGGTATTATCAATATCTATATTATTTATGACAGGAATATTATGTTCAACTGCTTGTTTAACCAAGTAATTATTTATGATCCTATTTTCCTTAAAGTATTCTAGGTGTTTACCGCCTCTTTTAATGGCCATAGCTCTTTTAACGAAACGTTCTTTATGAATCTCTTCGTCGGTGGTAAGTACGAAGAAATGAATTGAGGCCACATCTTTATATTTCTCTATATCAATAAAACCAGGAACTAAATGTACACCTTCAATTACCACATCATCGGAGTCATTTATCGCTCTTTGTATAACCTTTTCAATAGCAGGTATAACAAAGGCTGCATGTTCTTCAAAACCTGCACTTATTAAACCTTCTTTGTTACCTTCGAAACGATGTTTGTCTCTAATTGTAACATAAGCATCAAATGATGATTTATGTAGAGCGGGAGCATATTCTGGACCTATTATCCCTCTCACAATTTCCCTAATAAAATCTGTTTCGATGGTATGGGTAATGCCCAGTGTATTTGCTAATTGTGAAGCAATTGTTGATTTACCTATTCCCGATGCACTACCAATCAATATTACATATGGTTTTCTCAAAGAGATCAACTCCAAATAAAAAGAAGTTGTTTAACCAGTTTTTAGGTTAAAAAGTCAATTACTCTTTCAGCACTTCTTCTCATTTCGATTCTGATTAATCCCAGATTTATTTCTATATCCGATATTACAACCAGTATACCTTCTCCTGCATCAATCATTAGGGTTTTACCTTTATTCCCTTCGATCATTACTTGTTGTAATGGTTCGTGTTTCATTTCTTCTGCTGATCTTTCTGCAGTACCGAAAACTGCAGATGCCATTGCTGCTACCAGTTCGGAGTCTATATCTCCGGGTACTTCGCTTTCTATAATTAAACCGTCTTTTCCTACAACTAGAGATCCATTTACCCCATTAATCCTGCCTAAATCTTTAAGTACTCTATCAATCATACTATGCCTCCATAATAGAATTTTATTCTACCCAAAGTATATATCTTGGTTTGACATTTATTAAATAAATAGATAATGAATATTCCACTGATATTTCACTAACAATAGGAGTGATTTTTTGTATTTTGTTAATTCAGTTAAAGACCTTAATGATCTTAATCCATTCATAATCATTGGTTGCGGTGGTGGAGGAGAAAAATTTGCTAATTTTGAAGGAGTAGAAGCTGTTGGTTTTATAGATGATAATAAAGAAAAACAAGGTACGGAATTTTGTAATAAAACTATTTATTCAGATTTGGAACAGTTAATTCAGGAGACTGACGCCAATAGCGTTGCTATAATGCTACCCATAGGTGCTGAAGGATCTGCGCTGAAATATGCTGTTCAAGCAATAAATAAAGGAAAAAATGTGGTTACTTCCTTTAGATCATTGCCATTATCCTTAAATCCTTCAATAATAAAGTTTGCTGATGAAAAAAATGTAGTTATAAAAGAAATCAGCCCCCGTTTAGATGTTATACGCAATATATTTGGAAATGCACCATCATGGTGTACTGAAATACTACCTAAATTGAAATATAAGCCTAAAAATCCAGTTATTTTTATAGGAGGAACATCACAGGAATGTGGTAAGAGAACAACAACTCGAATGTTGGGTAAAACAGCACAAAAGGCCGGAATGAATCCTGCAATCATTTCCACAGATGAAATGGGTCTTGAAGGTCCGGTAGATATGAATTTTAGGGCGGGTAGTTTATCCGTAATGGATGTGGCCTCGGCGGTTATGGGGGCTATTGAATATATGGAAGAAAGAAAGGATCCAGATATAATATTTGTAGAAGGACAATCAAGCCTCACTGAACAGGGTAATCCTCACCCGAGAGGTCTATCAGCAGCTATAATGGTGGGAGCCCAGCCGGATGCAACTGTGGTCTGCCACAGACCTAATCATCCCTACAGGCATCCAAGAGGTATTGATTACGAAATAAAAGCGATTGAGGCTGTTGAACCAACAAAAGTGATAGGTCTCTCTCTAAATTTAAGGAATGTTGAAGATAAGAATGTATTAATGGATTATGAGTCGAAATATGGTTTACCTGCTGTTGATATAAAGAATGGCGGAGCATCAAAATTATTGAAAGTTATCAACGACCATATAAGGAAGTTATAATATGAAGGATATAATGGATAGTTTGAAGAAAAATCTAGGTTTAGATGAGGGTAAAAAGAGCACTGATGATCAAGAAACAATAATAGTGCCTGAACAGACTTTCTATGAAATAATATTAATGAAGGTAAATAACTTGGATGATTTCATGGAAGCTATGCGACAGATAGAGGAAGAAAAAAACCCTATAATAATGGATTTAAGCAATTTTGAAAAGAACGTCCCGGAAGACTTCAGTATTGCTGGGGAGAAATTGAAGACCTTCAGGGATAGTACAGGTGGAGAGGCCATATTACTAAGTAAAAACGGTAAAAATATTATAATAGTAACTCCACCAGAAGTAAAACTAATAAGAAAATAAAAACCCAATTAATAGTCAAGGTAAATTGTTCAGAAGTAGATTATTTCCAAATATGAAAAATAATGAATAGAGGTAATAATCTTTAAATGAATGAAGTATACTTACTATATATTGAGGGAATTAAAAATGGAAATGCCCATTACCAAACCATCTATGGTTTCATATGCCGATGAAGTGGACTTTGCAGAGATTTTAGAGAAGCTATTGAAGGATAGACATAATGGATTCATTAGAGTCACATCGGGTTCTGATGAAGGATTTATTCTTTTTGAAAATGGAAAACAATTAGCAGCATCCTATGAAAGATATTCAAAATCGGAAGCCATTGATCAAATAAAATCTGCCATGGAAAAGGATGATACGGTAATTGAAATTTTTGATTTAAGACCATCTCATATTGATTATCTCCTTGATGTAAATAAACCCTATATATTGGAACCAGATTATGATATTAATAAAGTTATAGAAGATCTCAAATCAAAAAAATCCGAATCAGAACCTTCAATATCTGAATTACTTGAAGATAAAACAGAATCAGAAGTAACCACTCAAAATGAAACTGAAATAGATTCAAAGACAATGGAAACAACTAAAAGTGAATTTAAAATAGAACCAGAACCAGAACCTGTTCCTGAACCAGAGAAGACCGTTACCGAACCATCAATTGAACTTCAAACCCCTAAATCAGAAACTTCTGATAAAACTATAAATGAACCCCCAATTTCTGAGACTAAAACAGAACCAGAGCAAGATACTGAGGCTAAAGAAACTGTTTCTGCACCTATCAGTGAACCAAAACAGACCGAAACTACTCCTGAAGAAATAAAAACAGAGCCTGTGGCTGATAATGAGCCTGAAACTAATTTTGAACCAGTTACTGAACCTAAAAAACCAGAACCATCCTCTGTAACTGAACCTAAAAAAACTGAATCTGAACATGTACCAGAACCAAAGATCATTGAACCCACTCCAGAACCCGCTCCAGAACCCGCTCCAGAACCAGAGCCTGAATTGGAGCAACTCGAATCTGAACCAGTAGTGGAAACTAAACCTACAGTATCAGAAAATGTTCCAGAACAAGGTAAAACAGAGTCTGAGCAGATTAAACCACAATCTGCACCAATAAGTGAAAATTCAACAGAAACTGCTGAAGATGATTCTGAAAAAATGCCTGATTTAGAGGCAGATAAATTCACGGTCAAAGATGAATCAACTAAAAAGTATATGGAATCTAAGAATGCTCTTAAAGAAGAATTAAAAACCATGGAAGCAAAACCAGAAAAAGAAGTTGATTCAGAAGTCGAAGTTAAGGAAAAACCTGTTGATCGTACAAAACTGTTGAAAAAGTATGGAATAAAAGAAATGAATGAAGATGATGTAGATGATCTTTTAGATACTTATAAGGGGGGATCATTAAACGATGAGGACGTTGAAAAGATAGAACTCGCTCTTATGAATAAGATAAAGAAATCAATTTTCGGTATACCTAAAATAAAAGGCGCTGAAGTAATGGTGTTCTTAGAAAATGCGGCGGAACTCACCGGAGATATCAACATCATTATTGAATATGAAACTCAAGGATTTTTTTCAAGATTAATGGGTGAATCAAAGACCATAGAGAATTTGAGAAGGCAAGTTATAAATATAGCGCAAATAGAAATTAAAAAGAGTTTCAGAAAATATCCAGAAATTGTTAATAATTTCAACATAAATGTAGAGATTAGTTAGGAGGAATTTAATTGACAAGAGTTATAACAGTTGCTTCAGGAAAAGGTGGAGTGGGAAAAACAACCATAACGGCTAATTTAGGAGTAGCTTTATCAACTTACGGAGAAGAAACTTTAGTTTTAGATGCTGACGTGGCTATGGCCAACCTGGAATTGATCCTAGGAATGGAAGGTAAATCAGTAACCCTCCACGACGTACTATCTGGAAAAGCAACAATCGATGAAGCAATATATGAAGGTCCTGGTGGTGTAAAGGTCGTACCAGCAGGTATATCTCTGGAAGGGCTTCGACAAATAAAAATGGATAGATTAGAAGATGCTCTGGAAACATTAGTCCAAGATATTGATATACTCTTAATAGATGCCCCAGCAGGGCTTGAAAAGGATGCATTAGCAGCTATAGCTGCTGCACAAGAGATGATATTGGTTACCACTCCGGAGGTACCATCCATCAGTGATGCACTAAAAACAAAGATAATCGCCAATAAATTAGGCGTTGACATATTGGGAGTAGTAATAAATAGAGAACTACACGATAAAACTTTTTTAACCATAAATGAGATTGAAACTATACTAGAAGTTCCGGTTATTGCAGTTATACCAGATGACCCTGAAGTTAGCAGGGCAGCGGCCTTTGGGGAACCACTAATTGTGAAAAATCCAAAATCACCCACCAGTAATGCTATAATGCAACTAGGCGCTGATTTAATTGGAGAACAGTATGAACCAATAGAACCAGATAAGAAGGGTGTTATTGCCAAATTAGTGGAAGGTTTACTGGGACGTAGATAAAAATAAATAATAAATGGAATATAATAAAATAGTTAAAAAAATGTCTAGATTTATAGCTATCGCTTCTGGGAAGGGAGGAGTAGGTAGAACCTCCTTAACATTCAATTTAGGAGTTGCCATGTCCCTTTTCGGGGAAAAAGTGGTAATGCTGGATTTAGATTTAGTTATGGCGAATTTAGATGTCATAACAGGTTTATTAAATCCGGATGTTACATTACACGATGTTTTAGTACGAGATCAATCAATAGAAGATTGTGTATATGAAATAGAACATGATATACGGGTTATTCCCACAGGAATTCATTTTGAAACATTAAAACATATTAATCCCAACTACATATCCTGGAATAAGATAATCCAGGAAGGATCAGATTATGGGGATATATTCTTAATGGACATACCTGCAGGAATAAACGCTAACATCTTCGATGGTCTGCCAGAAGGAACAGAAGTTCTTTTACTTACAAACTCTACCATGCCTTCAGTTGCTGATGCACTGAAGATAAGAATATTATTCAATGAACTGGATATTGATGTATTAGGCTTTGTTTTGAATATGTGGTATGATGATAAATTTTTACTCTCTCCTAATGAAATAGAAGCAATACTGGAAGTTCCTTTGATGAGTACCATACCATATGATCGAGAGATGGATCGTGCCCTGGCAATGGGAAGATCAGTGGTTGAAGTTAATCAGTCTTCACCTACCAGTAATGCTATTATGCAGCTTGCCGCGGATTTATTGGGTAAAAAATACGTTCCAATAGAGCCAGATAAGCAAAGCATACTAAATCGGTTGAAGAAGTTCGTTGGTATATTACCTGAATCTAAATAATATCCAATAATTTTTATTTATAAATTAATTTTTAATAATTCTTGATTTTTAGCTACTTTAGATTTATTTTGAGAGATAATATGGAATTTGAAAATAGAATAAATCCAACACCAGAAGTTGCTGTATTGGGTGCCTGCAACATCGATTTCATAATGAAAGTACCTCGTTTCTGCGAAGCTGATGATGAAGTTGATGTGGATAAGTTAAAAGTGTCTCTAGGAGGGTCGGCTTCTAATTTTGCAGTAGGAATCTCCCGGATGGGAGTTGATGTGGGGATAATGGCCCGGATTGGATATGATAATTTTGGCAACTTAGCTCAGGAAAAATTCCAAAAAGAGGGTGTTAGGACCGAAAGGCTAATCAAAATCCCTGAATCTACAGGAATGGCTTTTATTTCTGTTGATAAGATAGGAGAAAGATCAATTTACGCATCAATGGGTGCTAATGCTAAATTCAAGGTAGAAAATGAGGATTTAGAATATATAAAAGGATCTAAGTTACTTCATGTCACTGGAATGTACAAGGAGATAGTAGAAGAGGTGGCCAAGAAGGCTAATATTCTTTCCATCAATCCTGGAACGGTTCTTTCATCCTATGGTTTAGATACACTGCATAAAATCATAAAGAGAGCGCACATAATCTTCTTAAATAAAAAAGAAGTTACTCTTCTAACAGGAGAAGATTTCAAAGAAGGAGCTAAATTATTGTTGGATATGGGAGTTCCAATGGTAGTGGTTACCTGTGGAAAGCATGGTGCGAATCTTTACACATCCCAGGGTGTTGTTCATTCAACCACCTCCAAGATAGAAGCATTAGACACCACGGGAGCAGGGGATGCATTTGCCGCGGGATTCATAGCTAGTTATATAAAAAATTTAGATATGAAAAAGTGTCTGGAAATGGGGAATAAATTAGCTTCACATTGTGTGGGTAAGTTGGGAGCCATAAATGTTCCAAAAATGGATGATCTGGACATATAATTAAAAAAAATAAAATAAATAGTTTTATAAACCATAGAACTTTGCAAAATTCCCCTGGGAGACCTCATCAGTATCAGTTTTCTTAAAACCTTGAAGTTTCATCTCATGGACAGTTTTGGGAACTGAAAGTGGATCAGAGGGTGAAGAACTCATGTCACTATCCAGAACAAATCCCTTAGTACCGTATTCATCCAGAAGCTCTGCTGCTTCAGCAGGTGTCATCTTTTGAGGTTGTACTGTAATACCCCTTAATCCTCTAAAATCAGCCACTAAATCAATTATATTATTATCTACATGGTCAATTTGAATCAATGATTGATCTACATATTCATCCAATATACTTAGGGTCTTTTTAGCTATTTCTCTTTTGTTTATACGGGGAGTGTGCACTATTATCTTCATTTCCAGTTCCTGAGCAAGCTTCAACTGTTTAATAAATATTGCTTCCTCAGATGAAGACCCGGTTTCCAGTCCGATTTCTCCTATGGCTACTACGTCTTCATTCTCTAAAAGTGAAGGAAGTTTATTAAAAGCTACCTCTACGTCGGGTGAGATGCTGCGGGGATGAATACCCAAAGCACTATAAAGTTTAAGACCATTTTCTGCTGCTCTTTTAGA
Source organism: Methanobacterium sp. (assembly GCA_021372715.1). Lineage (GTDB taxonomy): Archaea > Methanobacteriota > Methanobacteria > Methanobacteriales > Methanobacteriaceae > Methanobacterium_A. Next base: position 14,964 of record JAJFTX010000042.1, read on the forward strand.
TTCATTATGGATTAATCGATGAAAATGGTCTAAAATAACCGCTGAACTGCTCATCTTAAGGGGATCATGGGCGCAGGTAATGGCTGCTTCAACACCAGCTATGGCCATTAACTTAAAATCTTCGTAAGGCCGGCAATCTGCATGTATATGCGCGTCTATCATTTATTTTTCTCCTAAAATCTAATTTAACAAATTTATAGGTTTATTATTTTATTATATTATTATTTTTTTACAGGAAATAGGTTTAGTATCATATTATGGTTGGAGGTTAATAAAAATCCCTATAAAAAATTTTATTATCCAGGGTTTTTAAGATAATTAATAAATTACATCTCAGGGAGGAATATGATATGGATGTAGAAGAGATGGCCAAAAAGGCTAAATTAAAAGATCTAAAAGAAATTGCTAAAAAACATGATATCAAGTTGGGAAAATGTCCTACCAAATTGACAATAGCTAAAAAAATTCCCAGGGAAGAATTAGAGGCACTGGTTGAGAAATAGAACTTATAAAACCGTATCTAAAATTAATAAATTTTTTTTATTTTATCTATATCTCTCCTTATAAAGTTATTAAAATAAATTTTTTTTATAAATCTTGGAATTTGATTTTCAGATCAATTAGATCGCCAAGAATATTGTAAACTTCCTTAATGGGAATCCTAACTTGCTTTGAATCGTCACGATTTCTAATGGTTACCGTATTATCTTCAAGGCTGTTATGATCTATTGTTACCGCATAAGGAACACCTATTTCATCTGATCGGGCGTAACGCCTTCCTATGGTACCTGAAGCATCGTATTCTGCGATGAATCCCTGCTTTCTTAACTGTTTTTTTATCTCCTGGGCGATATGTGTTAATTCTTCTTTGTTTACCAGGGGGAATACATTAACTTCCACTGGAGCTATATCAGCTGGAAGCTTAAGTATAGTCCTATCTTCCTCTTTCCCGAAGCAATGTAAGAGTACGGAATATATTATCCGATCAATTCCATAAGACGGCTCTATTACATGTGGATAGATCTTTTCTCCTCGCAGTGTTTCTTCCACTTCCTGGAATTCTATGAGGTCTGGTGTTAAATTATGTATAGTTCCATCTATTTCTATAGGATAATTTCCTTTTTTCTCCAAGGATTCTTTTATATCGGATGCATCCAAGTTCTTCAGGGCTTCCATAATTTTAGGGGCATCTGCCTTAAATAATGGGCCGAATTTCTTCATCTGAGGTTTTGCCACCATTTTTGTAACTTTTTTAGGTTCAGAATACTCAATAAACACTCTTAAATCTTCTTTACTGTGTTTACTATGCGATTTAAGATCAAAATCTGTACGATCGGCGATTCCGATAATTTCAATCCAGCCGAAACTATCGGTTTTTATTTCCACGTCCCAGCAGTCTATTGCGTAATGGGCCATCTCACTGGAAAGATGCTGTCTGAAACGTATAACCTTATCGGGTATTCCCAGGTCTCTTAAGAATCTTTGGGCCAGGCAAAGTTGATAAGTGAGAATTTCACTGGATATTATCTTTTCTTTAACTGCTTGTTGTGCTGTTAATTTAGAGGGGTCTGTTTCTTTAATCTGGCTTTCTGAGGAATATAAATTCAGAATATCATCTGAAACTTCTCTGAAGTTGGGATGATTTTTATTTCTAGGATCTACGAAGATTTCTACCTCGGCCTGGGTGAATTCTCGTAGTCTAATAACCCCCTGACGGGGTGATATTTCATTACGATAAGCTTTACCCATCTGCACTACTCCGAAGGGTAATTTTCCACGGTTAAATCTGAGTAGTCTCTTGAATGGGATGAATATTCCCTGGGCTGTTTCAGGACGCATGTAACCTGTTTTTTTACCCTTAGAACCGATCACGGTTTGAAACATGAGGTTATAACTCCATACATGCGTAAGATGACCTCCGCATCGGGGGCAGGATAATTTTTCTTCAGATAGAATTCTGGATAATTCCTCATTTTCTAAACCTTCCACGTCTTTACCGGTTGCATCATTGATCACATGATCTGCTCTGAATACTTCCAGACAGTCTTTACATTCGGTCATGGGGTCGGTGAAATGATCAACATGTCCTGAGGCTTTAAGAGCTTCTTCAGGCATTATAGTGGGGGATTCTATTTCATAGAAACCTTCACTTACCACATAGTATTTTCGCCATTTATTCATGATATTATTTTTTAAAGTAGCACCTAACGGGCCGTAATCGAAGAATCCGGCCACTCCAGAATATATTTCAAAGGAAGACCATAAGAATCCTCTTTTCTTAGCGATATTCATTACTTCATCATTTTTCATTAAAAATCATCTCTTAGAAAATATGTTTAGAGTTTGTAATATTATAAAAAATCATTTTTTTAACAATATTTTAGAATTAATATCAACTCAAATTAATACTATTTAAATAATTTTATTTGTTTAAATCTGTTCTTAATCTCATAATCATGTTTAATTTTACTGGTGATTGGTCTTTCCTGGCCCATATATTTACTATCCCTATCTGGATGTCCATAGGGTTTTTCTGAGGGGGATGTCATGGTCTCAAACACTATCTGACAAACTCTCTGTCCTGTGTAAAGGGCTACAGGCATTTTACCGATATTGGATATTTCCAGGGTAATCTTACCATGAAAACCAGGGTCTATATATCCCGCAGTGACATGCATGGTTATACCTAATCTTCCCATAGATGAACGCCCCTCAACACGAGCCACCAGATCTCCAGGTATTTTAACTGTTTCATAGGTTGTGGCCAGTGCGAATTCTCCAGGATGAATTATGAAGGGTTCATTATCTTCTAGATAGAACGATTCCATATAAGATTCTAGGTCGCTTTTATCCATAGGATCTATCACGGGTTTCCTTATAATTCTAAAACCTTTAAATTCATTACCAATCCTTAAATCAACAGAAGAAGGCTGTATCTGTATTTCAGGATCTTCTAAGGGAGATATGAGTATCTTTCCACTTTCTAAATATTTTTTTATGTCAGCATCACTTAAAATGGCCATTTTTACTCCTCAGTTTCATTTTCTATCTCTTCTTTAATATTTATGGATGATGTATCTGTAATAAAATTGGGAAGTCCACAACTATTCCCCACACCAACCACCAGGATATTAGTGCCTTCTATTGATCTTAATATGGAATTCTCCAACACAGGGATAACCTTTTGGGCTGCTTCTAGAACTTCCTTGGTAAGAGGACTGACTGCTTCTTCAGGGCTCATTTTAACGATAATGGCATCCAGAATAACATCATCTTTTATCATCTGTTCCTCAA
>JAJFTX010000049.1 GCA_021372715.1 Methanobacterium sp.
AGCTCCGGAACTGCCAATTGCTGTGACACCACTAATTTACTGGTCGCACTTACCAGGGCAGCAGGAATTCCTGCCCGGTACGAGCATGGTGAATGCACATTCAGTGATGGTGTATTCGGACACGTATGGGCTCAGGTATACGTCAATGGGAATTGGTATCGTGCAGATGCCATAAGTGACAGAAACTCCTTCGGTGTAATAAACAATTGGGACACCAGTAACTGGACTTTAATAGGCATCTATGCAGAATTGCCTTTCTAAAAAAAACCCTTTTCTTTTTTTTCTTTTTATTTAACATCCTAGAATAGATAATTTCTAAAAAAAAGATTTCTGGATCTACAAAGTATGATTAACAATTCTTAAGTGCATCTTCTTGAAATTCAGTTTCTTTTATTTTACGAATGATCTTACATGAACTGTCCAGGGGAGATTCCTTATAACCGGTTATCTTAACAACCTCTGCCTTCAATTTTCTTTTATTTAACTCATCTCTAAGTTGATCCAAATCAAAATTCTGATCACTTCCTATAGTGATGATATCAGGGTCTATTTTACACACGATCTCAAACATATCTGTATTACTTCCCAAATAGGCATCATCAACTGGTTTAAGCATTTTAACAACTTCTAATCTTTGATCCTCATTAACTATGGGTACCCTTTTCCTGGATCTTACCGTTGAATCACGCGCCACCACAACCACCAGTTTAGAGTCTTCACCACCCAGTTTCTTGGATTCATGGAGATAATATCCATGACCAGGGTGGATTATGTCGAAGGTTCCTGTGGCCATTATGATCTTAATTTTTAACACCTCAGATAAATTACTTATTTGTTAACTTTACATTTTGATTTCAGATTTCCCCACATGTATTGTTCTGGCCCGCATCCGGACACCAACACATAATTATGGGGTGATTCTTTAATTAATTCCCCAATCTTATCTATTCTATTCTGCATATCCTCATGGGATAAGGGATGGAAATCAGCAGGGAGTGAATCTTTAATTATCTCATAGTACCTTTGAGCTGCTTCCACCGATTCTCTTCCCGGTATTACATGGACCATCCGAGGACCTAATGAAATTATGGAGCTTAGATGATCCTCAAATATTTCATCTTCACCTTCATCAGGGGTGGTGTAGATGAAAGCTGTGTCTCCTGCTATATCATCTCCAGCATAAGTTTGCATGAACTGTATGTTGGCCTTCAGTGCATCTCCATTATCACCCTGACCCATACCAATCATTTTCTCCTTTCCATCTTTACCTTTAACATTGAAGATTTCAAAACGTCCTGGTGGCAATATTGAAAGATCAAGATCCTTACATACTGCTTTAATGGTGTTTTGAACTCTTTCAGGGTAAGGTGTGAATGATGTATAAGTGGCTACTGCACAGAGTAGATTATAAAGATTATGAACTCCAAAAGCAGGTAAATTAACCATGAAATCCAGTTCAATGGTTTTATCTGCCGAATAATTATATAATTCTCCGCTTAATTTTACCTGCCATCTATCCTTATCTGTTGCTAATTGGGTGAGTATTAGATCTGGTTGAGGTCTGGAGAAGCCGCAACTGCACTGATATATTCCCCTATGGTTCAGATATCTTTTTGAATAGTTGAGTTCATTTTTACATAGAGGACAGAAAACATCTCCGGTTATGGGTGTTTTATCCTCCATATCTATTTCTAAACCATAATAACATACCCTAACATCTTTTTCCTTTTCTTTACCCATATATGTTGTTCGGGGATCATCTGCATTGGAGACCACTATGCCTCTTTTCATGGGAGTGGAAAGTAATTTTTTAGCCTTCAAATATTCTTCGAATGGATTTTTCTTTCCTGATACTTGGGAATGTTCCCGGGAGACGTTGGTGTAAACCACCCCAACAGGATACACTACTCTGCTGACTGTATCAGGAATGGCATGTTCAATATCCCTGATACCATATTCAAACACCCCTAAATCAGCATTACCACTTAAAAGACCGGTTACAATGGCGTTGATAGTGTTGCTTTCATAGTTATAGGCTATTTTGGTATCTCTACTTAGTAATAATACTATGATCTTGGTGGTGGTTGTTTTACCATTGGTCCCCGTGATAATCACCGAGCCTATTTTCATATTCCGGGCTAACTTATTCACACATTCTAATTTACCTATCCTTAGATAGATATAACCAGGAAAGCTTTTACCCATACCACTTCCCAGTTTAATCAGATATCTGGATAATTTACCCATGAATTCGGCGATTTTACATCTGATATTCTGTAATAGTCCCATGATCATTATCCTTTGCATTAAGATGTATTTAAAATATTAGTAACAATAATTATATTCCAAATTATATTTATCCAATTTTTAACCTAAAAAAAGTATCAGAATGAATAATATATAAATTAAAACATAATTAATTTTAAAAACTTTAATTAAAGGATTTATAGAATCCAAAAAAATCCAATCTTAAAGAGTTTAATTAAAAAAATATGATAATCATAAAAGGAATTGGGACCAATCCCTACATCGGCGTTGGAAAAATAAAAAAAATAGAAACCATAGAGGATCTCATTCAATTAAAAGGCGGTGAGATAGTGGTGGTCTCAAAAGCTTCACGAGATATGTTATCCTATCTGCAAAAGGCAGGTGGGGTGGTTACTGACTATGGAGGTATAACCAGTCATGTGGCTATAGTACTACGGGAATTTGGAGTGCCCTGCATTGTGGGAACCCTTAAAGCTACTGATGTGCTCTGTGAAGATGAAATAGTAACCATAGATGGTAAAACCGGCAACATATATAAGGGATTCATTGAACTGGAGGAGGAGAAAGAATCTCTAGAAATCTACAACCCCTCCACCCGTATCAAGGTTAACCTGAACATACCAGAGATAGCTTCCCGGGTAGCACCCTACGCTGATGGTGTGGGTTCCCTAAGAATAGAAAATATGATCATACGCACGGGAAAACACCCCCAAACATTATTAAATGAAGGCAAATTAACTAAAGTATTAACCGAAGGTGTTAGAAAGATAGTAGACGCTTTCTATCCTAAATCGGTTTTCTTCAGAACCTTTGACATCCCCACAGATGAATTGAAACATCTGGAAGGCGGCGATATTGAACCAGATGAAAAAAACCCATTATTAGGATTAAGAGGTATAAATAAAGATATAAAAAATCCGGAAATACTGGAAGCCCAATATATGGCGGTGAAGAACCTTTTAGATGAAGGTTACTCTAATATTGCCATAAAAACACCATATCTAAGGGATATCTCCGAATACTCCGCTGCATTAAAAACCATGAAAAAATGTGGTTTAAGACCACATAAAGATATAAAAGTGGGTATATCTGTAGAAACACCATCTGTAGTATTTACCTTCGACCAGTTCCTCCGAAAAGGTATAGATTTCATAACCCTGGGCATGAGTGACCTGACAATGTGTTCATTGGCAGTTGATCGCCGGGGAGTCAAAGTGGCCCATCACTTTCAACTAACCCATCCTGCGGTGATGAGCATGGTTCAGATGATCATTGAAAAATGCGACCAGGAAAGGATAGAAAGCTGTATCAGTGGCTACGCTGCTTCAGATCCTAAAATAGTGAGGAAACTGGTACACTGGGGTATTGGTTCCATCTCCACCAACCCAGATCAAATACTTAAAATGAGGAGGATAGTGGATAAAGCTGAAAATGAGTTAATATTGCGTAGCTCCAGATAATATTGCGTAGCTCCAGATAAATGTTACCCTTAAAGTTATTTGATATTATAGTTATTCTTGCAATTCGGATAATATTTTTTTAATTACTGATCAATTAATAATTTTTTTATAATCTTAATGCTTCTTCAAAGTTTATTTTACCCTTGTAAAGTGCAGATCCTATTACAACCCCATAAACATCAGTTTCTGCTAATAATTTTAGATCCTCAAGTGAAGATACACCACCAGCATAAACTACTGGTATGTCAACAGCATCCAATAGTTCCTGTAATGGTTTTAACTGAAATCCTTCTAAAAGTCCTTCAAAATCTACATTGGTAAATAGTATGCTTCCTGCGCCGGCTTCTTGCATGATCTTTCCCATCTGTGGGACTGTTTTCTTGGTTTTCTCAGTCCATCCCCGGACCACAACCTGAGAATCCTTACTATCCAGGGCTACCATGATACTATCGCTTTCAAACTCCCATGAAAGCTCTTTAACCACATCTGGGTTTTCTATGGCCAAAGTACCCAGTATAACCCTCTTAATTCCCATATCAAGAAGTTTAATAGCATCTTCTTTACTTCTTATACCACCACCCATTTCAATGGGGATGGATAATTCTCCCACCATACTCTTAATCAAATCTTGATTGTGGCGATTATCTCCAAATGCTCCGTCCAGATCTATCAGGTGCAGCATCCTGGCCCCTTTTTCCTGCCAGCTTAAAGCAACCTCCACTGGATTATCAATGATTACCTGCTCAGTACCTGGCTTACCCTGTACCAGCTGCACACACTTACCGTTTTTAATATCTACTGCTGGAATTATTATCATGAGATTGTAAAAATGCAAACTTTCTTTTGCATCCTCCTTTATTCTCTTTTTTTATGATTTATTCCTATATAGATTTATATGAGATGATATTATATTGAAAATCTTTTTTTATAAGTGAGTTAAAAATAAATTTTATGGTTAAAAATGGTCAAATTCGGATACTAATCTTACTTTTCATTGGTGTTTTCATGGGCGCCCTTGATATGGGAATTGTAGGCCCAGCACTTCCAGCTATACAACCCTATTTTCAAGTAAATGAAAGATTATTATCATGGATATTCACCATATACATACTCTTTTATATTTTAGGAACTCCTTTAATGGCTAAATTATCAGATATTTATGGTAGAAAGTTTATTTACATATTAGACATTATATTATTTGGTATTGGTTCATTTATTACTGTAACTGCTTTATCGTTTGAAATGTTACTTTTAGGTAGGGCTATTCAGGGTATGGGTGCTGGAGGCATATTCCCAGTGGCCAATGCATTTATTGGGGATATTTTTCCGCCAGAAAAGAGAGGAGGAGCACTTGGAATATTAAGTTCGGTATGGGGTTTATCTTTTGTTCTAGGGCCGATTTTAGGTGGTTTATTACTCAACTTTGCTTGGCAATGGCTTTTCATTATTAATATTCCCATTTCAGCTGTTGTTGCGGTGATCAGTCTGTACATACTCCCGAAAAGTGTGAAAAATCCACAATTTAAATTTGATTGGATGGGTTTTTTTATTTTAGGACTTCTGGTAACCTTATTATCATATGGAATTAATCAAATAGATGCCTATCATTTCCAAGAAAGTATATTATCATTAAATGTACTTCCATTTCTGGTCTTTAGCTTTTTGCTATTCCCTATCTTCTGGAAGATTGAAATAAATGCTAAAAACCCATTAATTCCAGTTGATCTATTCAAAAATAAAGAGGTTAAACTGATAAATAGTATAATGTTTGGCACTGGTTTAGTTCAAGCTTCTACTATATTTATTCCTGCCTTCGTAATTTCAGCTATATCTTTCACCACATCTGAAGCCAGTCTGATGCTTTTACCAATTGTATTAACCATGGCTATCGGAGCTCCTATAATTGGGAAACTTCTTGATAAGTTTGGTTCCAGAAATATCATGTTTATTGGAATTTTTACCATGATATTAGGCTTGTTTATCATTGGATTCTTTCCTAAATCATTATCTGTATTCATATTAAGCGGAATACTGATTGGTGTTGGAATGAGCACAGCTATTGGCTCCCCTCCCCGTTACATCATGCTTCTGGAGAGCCCACCACAGGAAAGAGCATCCGGTCAGGGCATCTTAAACATCATAACCAGCATTGGGCAGCTAATAGGAGGGGCTCTTATTGGGGCATTTATAGGTTCTTATGCAGGTAAATTAATTGGTTATGAATATGCATACATATTCATAGGATTTGCTGCCTTTATCATGTTAATATTAACTATTAACTTGAAAAGTAAAGTAGATCAACGTAAAACTATGCAAAAAGAAAAATAAGTGGTGGCTATTTAATTGTAGAATATTGCTGCCAATGCATTGAAGATAAATCCTAGTAAAAATGCTAATAATGGTAAACCAATTTACAAATATGCTTTAAAAACAGCTTAGTATTTAGATAATATCTCTTTGAACTTCTCATATTCTTTCAGTTCTAGATATACTTCCCCTAAATTGTAGAGGACTGTGGGATTTTCCTTATCTAGGGATAATGCTTTTTTGAAGATTTCTTCAGCTATATTATATTCTTCCTGTTCCAGATATACATTTCCTTTATTATTAAGGGTATTAACATTGTCTGGATCTATTTTTAATGCTTTATCATAGTATTTTAGTGCATTATCATAATCCTTAAGTTCAGAATATATATCTGCTTTACCATTCAAAGCATCCACATAATCAGGATCAGTTTTCAATACTTTACCATAATAGGTTAAAGCCATATTATAATCTTTTAGCTGAAAATAAACATCTGCTTTACTGTTCAATGATTCAACAAAATCTGGGTCCACCTTTAAAACCCGATCATAGTATTTCATTGATTCTTTGATTTTACCTATGTTGAAATATTGATCTCCTATATTGTTTAGAATTTTTTTATTTTGAGGATCAATTTTTACTGCTTCATCAAAATATTCTTTAGCTTTATTATATTCTTTAAGCTGGAAGTATAGAACTCCTAGGTTAAATAAAACATCATTATTTTTTTTATCCATTTTAAGAGCTTGATTAAAGATTTTTTCAGCTAGTTTATAATCTTTAAGTTCCAAATAAACGTTTCCTTTACTATTCAACGTATGGACATTCTCTGGATCCATTTTCAAAGCCCGGTTATAAAATTCCACAGCCTTTTCATAATTTTCCAAACGAAAATAAACATCAGCCTTACTACTTAAAGCATCCACAAAATCAGGAACCACCTGCAAAACCCGATCATAACAGTTTAAGGCTTTTTCATACTCTTTCAGCTGGTAATAAACCACACCCTTGTTACAGAGTACATCCACATCCTCAGGAACCACCTGCAAAACCCGATCATAATACACCAAAGCCTTATCAAAATCACCCAAACGGAAATAAACATCAGCCTTACTATTCAAAGCATCCACATAATCCGGATCTACCTTCAAAGCCCTGTCATAAAATTCTAAAGCTTTATCGTACTCTTTTAATTGGAAATAAACAACACCCAGATTAAATAGAATATCTGTATTTTCAGGATCAACCTTCAACGCCTTATTATAATGTCTCCAGGCTTTTCCATACTCCTTTAAATCAAAATAAACAACCCCGATATTACAAAGTGCGTTCACGAATCTGGGATCAACTTTCAAAGCACGATTATAATACTCTAAAGCTTTATCAAAATTATCTAAACGGAAATAAACTACACCTAAGTTACAGAGAACATCTACATTTTTTGAATCTTCCTTCAATGCCTTGGTATAATATTGTAAGGCTTTATCATAATCTTCTAATTGGAAATAGACAACACCCATATAAATTAATACATCAAAATTATGGGGATCAATTTGTAAACATTGATCAAATTTTTCTATAGCTTTCTTGAAATTCCTTTGATGGAAATAATTTTTACCATCATCAAAATATTTCTCTAGTGAAACGGATTCCATAAAAACACCTATTAGGATGCCTCTTTCATTTAAATACTCCGTAATACTGAAACACTTAATACTCCTACTTATTTAATTTTGTACTTAAAATCTTAATTTCTTCATTACATTTATTGTATTTATACTCTTAAAAAATTATCTGGTGTCCGCTCAATATTCTTAACTCGGATTAATGGATATCGAAGACTATGAAATTCAAAATGAAATAATCTCGAATAGAACCAGAAAATAGAATGATATACATGTGGATGTCTTTAAAAAAATCCCATCATTCAAATTTTCTATAACAATAGATTGTGATTAATGAGTTCTAGTAAATTATTTGATTAAGAAATTTCATAATAAAAATAAGAGGTGATTAAATGGTGTTTATCGAATTAAAATTTGCAGGAACGGAGCAGATAAGTAAACAAAAACCTTTTGAAGATTCAGAATTTTTATACTTAACCACTGATACAATATTTGGGAAAAAACTATCAAAAGTTAAGGAAGAATTAAAATTTTGGAATATTGACGAACATCATTTGGGAGATGCTTATTTCGCTGATGCCATTGAATCTGGAGATATCACTATTTTTTCATTAAGGATTACATACCGCAGTACACCTTCTCTTTCTAAGGAAGAAAATGCCCAACTATTCAGTGATATTATTGAAAGCTTTAACGTATACCTAAATGAGATTAAATGGTTAAAGCCGTGCTAATTAAAACTTCCAATCATGCATTTGAAACTTTCAGAATTTCTTAAAGATCCTATGTTGTATAATACTAAAATAAAGTAATTATAATAAATCCATGGGGATGAGTATCCCCTAATATTGCACCTATATATCCCCTAATATTGCCCCTATATTTTTCTGGTGAATCTCATGAGAAGAGTGGCTTTAAAAATAGCTTATATCGGTACTGATTTTTATGGTTTCCAGAGGCAACCTAATCTACCAACTGTGGAAGGTGAAATATTATCCGCATTAAAAGAAGTGGGGGTGGTGAATGATCCAGATAAATGTGGATTCGGCATAGCAGGAAGGACCGACCGAGGAGTACATGCACTGGGAAATGTATTTTCCATTCTAACTGAGAAAAGAATAATAATAAACCAGATTAATGATGCATTACCTAATAATATAAAAATTTTAGCACAAGCAAAGGTTCCTATTCGTTTTAAAGTAAGATACGCCCTTAATAGACATTATAGTTATTTATTTATAACTCATCCTGAAATCCAAGGCACCAAATATATTAACTTTGAAGAGATGATTAATGCCTCCCAAATAATTGAAGGCAAACATAACTTCATTAATTTCTCTAAAAGAAGTGAAAGAAATCCCATCAGAACTATTGATAGTGTTGAAGTCCAAAAGGATGTAGATCTCATCAGAGTGGATGTGATTGGAGAAAGTTTCCTGTGGAATATGGTGCGCAAGATTGTAACTGTACTTTTAATGGTTGGACATGGGGAAATAGAGGTTGATAAGATATATGAATATTTTAAACCACAAAATGAAGCTCCCATAAAACCAATGCCACCAGAAGGTCTTATTCTAATGGATGTTAATTATGCTGATGTAAAATTTATAGAAGACCCCTATGCCCAGAAGTCTTTCATATCTTACCTGGAGAAGGAATTTATAAAAAACCAGAGTATCGCTTCATCTGAAATAGAAATGATAAAAAGTATTAAAAATAAATAAAAAAGAATTATAACATTCCAATTTATCATATGTCAGATATATTCTTTTATTGAATTTTAAATCCATTTATAAAATTATTTTTCCTATTATAAAGGCCTAATATTCTCTAAAATCCATTATTAATAAATAATAAATATTAGTTACTATTATATAATTAAATATAAATAACTGATAATTTAATTCTCCAGGAGGAAATTAGCTGTTAAATAAAAAAAATGTGAAGGAAATAAAATCTTATTCTGATAATATGCCCTTAAAAAAAAATAGAGGATTGATAGTAGGATTCGATCCCGGACTGACCGCTGGTATAGCCATTCTGGATCTTAAAGGAAATATACTATCGGTAACTAGTTTTAAAGAGATAACGCGGGCAGAAATAATAAAACATATTATAAGTTATGGAAAGGCCGTTTTAATTTCTACAGATGTTTATCCTCCCCCTAAAATGGTTAAAAAATTAGCAACATCTCTTAATGCTAAGTTACACTATCCTTTTAAGGACATGTCTGTAGGCTCTAAAATCGAATTGGTAGAGTCTCATTTAAGTGAAAAATATTCCTCAAGATCAAAGGTAGTTCCTTCTGATGAAGTTCCACAGGACGCACATCAGCGTGATGCACTGGCAGCATCAATTAGAACCTATAAAAGTTACGAGAAAAAAATGGAAATAATCGAAACCCGTTCTAAAGAAATAAATCTTACTTCCCAACAAATAGAACAGGTTAAAATGATGGTTATAGATGGAACTGCTATCAGTTCCGCCATAAGGATGATAATGGAAATGAATACCCAAACTGAGGAAGATAATAAATCTAAATCATTGAATGAACCATCAGATTTAAATAAAGACTCAGATTTAGATGAAACATTTTTAAAATTAAAAAATAGGATCAAAATGCAGGATAATCAGATCCTATACCTGAAAAATAAAAACAATACACTGGAGGAGGAAATAACCCATTACCAAGATGAAATAAGCAAACTCCAGGATAAAATAGACAAATTACATTACGAATACACCCATGACATACTATTTAAAAAAGAAATAACCGCCAAAATCTCACTTATAAAGAAATTACAGGACAAATACAATGAAGAAAAAACATTAAGATGTAACTTAGAGGATAATCTCCGATCATTGCAGAACATCCAGATGATAAACCCCACTCACAATTCAATACCAGTAAAAATCATAGAAACATTTACCCGGGAAGGAATAAGGAAAGCCTGTGATTACTGGAAAATAAAAAGGGACGACGTGGTCCTACTAAAGAGTTCTGAAGGCGGAGGTTCTCAAACTGCAGCACATCTGATACGGATGGGTGTTAAAGCCGTTTTAATTCAGGATAAAATCTCCCACCAAGCACAGGAAGAATTCGAAAAAAATATGGTTCCACTACTCCGGGCAGATGAGATGGACCTAAAAATGATCGATCAATTCGCCATAGTTAATAGTCTGAATTTAGAAGAAGAAATCAAAAAATGGAGAGAACATACAGAAAATAAGATGATCAAAGAAAGTAATCAGGAAATTTTAAAGGTTATCGATGAATATCGAGCTCGAAGGAAAAGATCCGTTTAAAAGAGGATTTAAAATCATAATAAAATATCAATAATTGGTCAGGAAATTTTATAAAAATATAAATAGATTTCTAATTATTAAAAAAAACTTTATTACAAATATTACTCAACTTTTCTACATGAAGATCGCATTTATTATTGGCACCCGTCCGGAAATAATAAAAATGTCCCCTTTAATCGATGAAGTGGATAAAAGGGACATTGATTATATATTGATCCACACCGGCCAGCATTATGATCAGGAAATGTCCGATCAGTTTTTTTTAGACCTTGAACTACCTCAACCCGATTATAACATTGGAGTAGGCTCAACCACCCATGGAAAACAAACAGCAGTTATGCTGGAAGGAATTGAAAAAATTCTCCAATCTGAAAGGCCAGATATTGTACTGGTAGAGGGAGATACCAATGCCGTGATGGCCGGGGCCCTGGCAGCGGCTAAAATGCATATATCATTGGGACATGTGGAATCTGGTTTGAGATCTTATGATAAAACCATGCCTGAGGAGATAAACCGTATAGTGGCAGATGTGTGCTCCAGCCTTTTTTTTGTTCCTACGGAAGAATCCGCTGTTAACCTTATATTTGAAGGTTTAAATTCCCATGATATTTTCATAACCGGTAATACTGTGGTTGATGCTGTTATAAGGAATTTAAAGATAGCAAAAAAACGTTCCAGTTTTTCAGATATTGATCTAGATGAAAAGTTCATAACTCTAACCCTGCATAGGGCTGAAAATGTGGATGATGAACAAAGACTGGTAAATATTACCAACGCTTTACTGGAGATTAAGGGAGTTAATATTATCTTTCCGGTTCATCCCAGAACCGTTAAGAATCTCCAAAAATTTGGTCTTTATGATAATCTGGATAAAGCAGAACATATTAAGTTAATCAAACCAGTGGGTTATCTCGATTTTCTTCTTCTACTATCAAATACACAACTGGTTATAACAGACTCGGGAGGAATCCAGGAAGAAGCTATAACTTTGAAAATCCCCTGCGTAACCCTCAGATACAATACTGAAAGACCTGAAACAGTGCATGCTGGAGGAAACATACTGGTAGGTACTAATAAAAATCTAATAATCGACACAGTTAACCGTATAATTAGTGATGAAGAACTCTACCTTAAGATGAGCCAAGCTATAAACCCTTATGGTGATGGGAAAACATCTGAAAAAATTTTAGACATCATACTCAATGCATATAAACAGGATGATCTTACAATTAAATCACCGGATAATATTGAAGGATTGGAAGGTCGCTATCTTCAAAGGATAGAAGATGATCTGGATGTTAGGGGATATGAGCGTGAAAACCCCCATCTTAGAATAATAATGGTCTTTGAAGATAACCGGACAATATTTCCCCATGAACATCTGAATTTAAAAAATAAAATGTTTGTTGTAGAGAAATTTAATTCAAACTCCATCGATTAAAAAAATTCATACCCCCCATAAAAAATTAATATAAAAATCAGATTTACAGGTTTTTTCATGGTTAATGAGAATAAATCCATTGTAATTTTCGGCCTGGGCCATATGGGCCTACCCACTGCAGCACTTTTTGCCAAAAATGGTTTAAAAGTAGTGGGTGTTGATATCAATAAAGAAAATGTAGAATACATTAATTCTGGAATATCACCCATTATGGAACCGGGATTAGATGAACTGGTAAAGGAAGCCGTTTCCAGCGGAAATCTATCAGCTACTTTAGATGGGGAGGATGCTGTAAAAAATGCTAAGATCATGATTGTGATTGTACCAACCCCCCTAAATAATCAAAATAATGCAGATCTTTCTGCTGTAATATCCGCCTGCAGAACCATTGCTTCTGCGTTTAAGAAGGATGATCTGGTTATTATAGAAAGCACTGTCCCACCAGGTACCTGTGATAATATAGTGACCCCATTATTGGAGGAAAGTGGTTTAGTGGCTGGTAATGATTTTTATCTTGCCTGTACCCCAGAGAGAGCTCTTCCCAACAACACAATATATGAAATCACACATAACGCCCGGGTAATAGGGGGTATTAATCAAAAAAGCGCTGATTACGCATCTTCACTCTATAAAAGAATTACAGATGGTGAAATTATTAATGTAAAAAATCTCATAACTGCTGAGATGGTAAAACTCATGGAAAACACTTATCGTGATGTGAATATTGCTCTGGCCAATGAATTTGCTAAAATATGTGAAAATCTGGATATAAACGCGATAGAAGCTATTCAAGCCGCAAACCACCATCCCCGCGTTAATATACACATTCCAGGACCTGGTGTAGGAGGGCACTGCCTTTCCATTGATCCTTATTTCATTGTGGAAATGGCCCGCCAAAAAGGTTTAGATGCTCCATTGATTAATAATTCCCGGAAAATCAATGAATCCATGCCAGAACACGTAGTTCATATAATTGAAAAGGGACTTAAAGAGGCAGGTAAAACAATTAAAGGCTCCAGTATTGGTATTTTAGGAGTAGCTTATAAAGGTGATGTGGCCGACGCTCGGGAAACACCCGCCCAACCCCTTATAAATTACTTAAATGAGGAAGGTGCATCTGTTTTTGTTCATGACCCTTATGTATCTCCAGAAACTATAAAATCCTTTAAAGGGATGCCTGTGAATCTTGAAGATGCTTTAGAATGTGAATGTGTGGTTTTAATAACTGATCATAGCATCTATAAAGAATTGAAACCCGAGATGATCAAAAATGGTGTTCTGGTTTGCACCAGACCTCTGCTTGATCCAGAAAGTTTTATATCCAAGGGCATAATCTTCAAAGGGGTAGGAATATCTTGAAACTGCTTGTTTTTGAATTTGCAACTGCTACAGGAGTTAAAAATCCCACCATAACCATGGAAGGTCAGGCCATGCTGGAGGGACTTATAAATGATTTTAAAGAATTTGATGTGGAGTATCCGATCAATGAAAAAAAAACAATTAATTTTCTTAAAAAAGAAGAACTTAAAGAAGGTAAAAGTCACCCTCAATCAATTAGGATCAATGAAAATCTCTCATCATGGTTGAATGAAAATATAAGAGATTATGATGCCTGTTTTCCTGTGGCTCCGGAAGAAAATCTTATTTTATACGAATTAATCCATATCATAGAAGATAATAATGTTAAAAATATCGGATCTACTTCTGAGGCAGTATTGAGATGTAGTGATAAATTTGAGACCTATAATTTTTTGAAAAATGATTTACCCCTAATTAATACTCGTAAAGTATTTTTCAATGCCTTAAAAGAATATAAAGATCTTTTTAAAGCTGATAAGAAGATGATGATAGTTAAACCTGCCGATGGTATTTCCTGCTCAGGAGTACAGCTGATTCGGTCTTATAAAGATCTTATTAAAGCTTCAAAACTGCTAAAAAGAGTTACCAAGTTACCATACTTTTTATTACAGGATTATATTGATGGTATCAGTACCAGTGTAAGTCTATTAAGCAATGGAAATGAATCCATACCATTAAGCTTGAATTTACAGAATATTAAACTAAAAGGTGCAGAATTACATTATAATGGTGGAAAAGTTCCATTTGAGCATGAATTATCCGAAAAGGCTAAGTTGATCGCTGCAGATGCTGTTGAATCCATAAATGGTCTGAAGGGATATGTTGGTGTGGATCTGTTGCTAGATGAAGTAAAAAAAGAAGTATACCTCTTGGAAATAAATCCCCGTCTAACAACATCTTATGTTGCTTTAAGGAGATTATTAAACTTCAATCTAGGAGAAGCTATCCTTGAATCAGTTGATGGTAAACTACCATCTGAAATATTTTTAAATGGTTCCATGAGCTTTTATAAGGATAAAAATATTACATTTAACCATTAAATAATTCCTTAAATTTAAATTAAAAAATATAAATTGAAAACTAATCAAATTAACTAAAAAAATACAGATGATCAATATGAAAATTGCTGGATTTGATATTGGAGGAGCCAACACAGACCTGGCTGTGGTTGAGTTCGATGCCGAAGGACAAAAAAAGCATATTACAACTGATTTTGAATATTTACCCATGTGGCAGGAGAAGGAAAATCTTTCCAAATCCCTTAAAAGTCTTCTGGGTGATGAAATTTATGAAATTGATGCCGTAGGAATTTGTATGACTGCCGAATTGGTGGATGCCTATCTGACCAAGAAGGAAGGTGTATTGGATATTGCAGGTAAAGTAAAAAATACATTCGATCTTCCGCTGGGTTTTATTGGATATCAAGGGGTAATAGATTATAATCAATTACAGGAGGATCCACTCCAGGTTGCAGCGGCTTTGTGGGTTGCTACTTCCAGATTAGCAGGTTTAAGATCCTCAGAAT